>NZ_LWRX01000099.1:0-47525 GCF_001683835.1 Ralstonia sp. RL
TGATCCCGTGCCTGATCATCGTTGTCCTGGGCTGGATCACGTACAAGTCCACGCACGCGCTCGATCCGTACAAGCCGATCGAATCGGATGTGAAGCCCATCACGGTCGAGGCCGTCTCGCTCGACTGGAAGTGGCTGTTCATCTATCCGGAGCTGAAGATCGCGACGGTCAACCAGCTCGCGTTCCCGGCCAACACCCCGATCAACTTCAAGATCACGTCCGACACGGTGATGAACGCGTTCTTCATCCCGCAACTCGGCAGCCAGGTGTACGCCATGGCGGGCATGCAGACCAAGCTGCACCTGATCGCCAACGAGACCGGTGTGTTTGACGGCATGTCGTCGAACTACAGCGGCTCCGGCTTCACGGGCATGAAGTTCAAGGCCACGGCCATGACCAACGAAGAATTCGACGCCTGGGTCAAGCAGGTCCGCGCGTCGTCGCAGAGCCTGACCAAGGAAGGCTACGCAGCGCTGGCCAAGCCGAGCGAGAAGGTGCCGCCGGCGATGTACGCCTCGGTGGACCCGACGCTGTACCACAGCATTCTGCACAAATACATGGGCGACTCGGACAAGGTCCTGACGCTCGACGAGGCGCTGGGCAATGGCGCCTGCACCGTGGAAACGGCCGAGACGATTGCGACGCCGGCCCCGGTGCAGTCGGCCCTGCCGGCCCCCGCCGCTGCCAACGCAGTGCGCAAGAATTCCTAGGAGTTGACGATGTTTGGCAAGTTGAGTCTGGAGGCCATTCCGCTGCACGAGCCCATCGTGGTCGTGACGGTGTCGGCCATTCTGCTGGGTGGGGCAGGGCTGGTGGGCCTGATCACCTATCTCAAGAAGTGGTCGTATCTCTGGAATGAGTGGATCACCTCGGTCGACCACAAGAAGATCGGCGTGATGTACTGCATTCTGGCCATCGTGATGCTGCTGCGCGGCTTTGCCGACGCCATCATGATGCGCTCGCAACTGGCAGTCGCCTCGGGCGGCGGTGCCGGCTATCTGCCGCCTGAGCACTACGACCAGATCTTTACCGCGCACGGCGTGATCATGATTTTCTTCATGGCCATGCCGCTGATGACAGGCCTGATCAACCTGATCGTGCCGCTGCAGATCGGCGCGCGCGACGTGGCCTTCCCGTTCCTGAACACGCTGTCGTTCTGGCTGGCGGCTGCCGGTGTGGTGCTGATCAACGTGTCGCTGGGCGTGGGCGAATTCGCCCGCACCGGCTGGCTGGCGTACCCACCGCTGTCGGAGCTGGCTTACAGCCCCGGCGTGGGGGTCGACTACTACATCTGGGCGTTGCAGATATCTGGCCTCGGGACATTGCTGACCGGCGTGAACTTCGTCGCGACCATCTTCAAGATGCGCGCGCCGGGCATGACGCTGATGCGCATGCCGATCTTCACCTGGACCTCGCTGTGCTCGATGATCCTGGTCGTGGCCGCCTTCCCGGTGCTGACCGTGGCGCTGGCGCTGCTGGGCGCCGACCGCTACCTCGACATGCACTTCTTCACGAACGAACTGGGCGGCAACGCCATGCTGTACGTGAACCTGATCTGGATCTGGGGCCACCCCGAGGTGTACATCCTGATCCTGCCGGCGTTCGGCATGTTCTCGGAAATCGTCTCGACGTTCTCGCGCAAGAAGCTGTTCGGCTACACGTCGATGGTGTGGGCAACCGCCGGCATCACCGTGCTGTCGTTCCTGGTGTGGCTGCACCACTTCTTCACCATGGGCTCGGGTGCGAACGTCAACGCGTTCTTCGGCATCGCGACGATGATCATCTCGATCCCGACGGGCGTGAAGATCTTCAATTGGCTGTTCACGATGTACCGCGGCCGCGTCGAGCTGAACTCGATGATGCTGTGGACGATCGGCTTCATGACCACCTTCGTGATCGGCGGCATGACCGGCGTGCTGCTGGCCGTGCCGGGCGCCGACTTCCTGCTGCACAACAGCCTGTTCCTGATCGCTCACTTCCACAACACCATCATCGGTGGCGTGGTGTTCGGCTACCTGGCTGGTATCACCTACTGGTTCCCGAAGGCCTTCGGCTTCAAGCTGGACGAGAAGTGGGGCAAGCGCGCCTTCTGGTGCTGGTTCGTGGGCTTCTACACGGCGTTCATGCCGCTGTATGTGCTGGGCTTCATGGGCATGACGCGCCGTCTGAACCATACCGACAACCCGGCATGGCAGCCGTGGCTGATCGTCGCCGTGATCGGCGCCGCGATCATCGCCTGTGGTATCGCTTCGCAGCTGATCCAGATCTTCGTCAGTATCCGCAACCGCCACGCACTGGCGGATGTGACCGGCGACCCGTGGGGCGGCCGTACGCTGGAATGGGCGACGTCGTCGCCGCCGGCGCACTACAACTTCCCGGTGCTGCCCGTCGTGCGCGACATCGACGCCTTCGCCGACATGAAGGCGCGCGGTGAAGTACCGACGCAGGCCGCGGCCAGCTACGAGAAGATCCACATGCCGAAGAACACCGGCGCCGGGTTCTTCATCGGCATGTTCTCGGTGGTGATGGGCTTCGCGCTGATCTGGCACATCTGGTGGATGGCCGTGCTTGGCCTGGCCGGCATGATCGTCAGCTTCATCCTCCGCAGCAACAACGACGACATCGATTACTACGTGCCCGCTCACGAGGTCCACGAGACCGAGTCGGCCTACTCCCAACGTATCGGTTCGCAGGCGTAAACCATGGCTACCAATGTTCTAGACGGCCACGCGGCGCACGCCGCCGCGCATGGCCACGCGCATGACCATGCGCACCACCACGATGCCGCAGACACCAAGGTCTTCGGCTTCTGGGTGTACCTGATGAGCGACTTGATCATCTTCGCGTCGCTGTTTGCCACGTTCTGCGTGCTGCGCGGTGCGACGGCGGGCGGCCCGACGGGCAAGGAGCTCTTCGATCTGTCGTACGTGGCGATCGAAACCGGCATCCTGCTGGTGTCGTCCATCACCTACGGCATGGTGATGATCAGCCTGCAGAACGGCCGCAAGGATCAGGTGATGCTGTGGCTGGGCATCACGTTCCTGCTGGGCGCCGCGTTCGTCGGCATGGAAATCAACGAGTTCCACCACCTGATCGCGGAAGGCGCGGGTCCGAACCGCAGCGCGTTCCTGTCGTCGTTCTTCGTGCTGGTCGGCACGCACGGTCTGCACGTCGCGAGCGGCCTGCTGTGGATCGCCGTCCTGATGTGGCAGATCAGCCGCAAGGGCCTGACGCAGACGCAATCGACGCGCTTGGCGTGCCTGTCGCTGTTCTGGCACTTCTTGGACGTGGTGTGGATCGGCGTGTTTACCGTCGTGTATCTGCTGGGAGCGATGTAAATGGAACAGACCAACGCAACGACCGTCGTCGCGCATGATGACGCCCAAGGCCATGCCGCCGGCGGCGCAGGCCATGCCACGGTCAAGGGCTACCTGATCGGCTTCGTGCTGGCCGTGATCCTGACCGTCATCCCGTTCAAGATGGTCATGGACGGCGGCTATTCGCACCAGACCGTGCTGGTGACGGTGATGGCCCTGGCCGTGGTCCAGATCGTCGTGCACCTGATCTATTTCCTGCACCTGGACGGCTCGTCGGCTCAGCGCTGGAACGTGATGGCCTTCCTGTTCACGCTGCTGATCCTGGCGATTGTGATCGTCGGCTCGCTGTGGGTCATGCACAACATGAATGCCAACATGATGACGATGTAACGCAGGCCTGGCCTCCTGCAACGCCGGAAGGGCGCCCCGAGCGGGCGCCTTTTCTTTTGCCCATGCGGCTTGGCATCCTGGCTTTGCTACACTCCGCAGGTTCCCCAATTCGAGCGGTTTTCTCCGCTTTTACGCCCGCTTTTTACCTATGTCACAGTACGTTTTCACGATGAACCGCGTGGGCAAGATCGTTCCGCCCAAGCGCCAGATTCTCAAGGACATCTCGCTGTCGTTCTTTCCCGGTGCCAAGATCGGCGTGCTGGGCCTGAACGGTTCTGGCAAGTCGACGCTGCTGAAGATCATGGCGGGCATCGACAAGGACATCGAAGGCGAAGCCACGCCGATGCCGAACCTGAACATCGGCTACCTGCCGCAGGAGCCGCAGCTCGATCCGGCAAAGACCGTGCGCGAGGAAGTCGAAAGCGGCATGGGCGAAGTGATGGACGCGCAGAAGCAGCTCGAAGCCATCTACGCCGCCTATGCCGAGCCCGACGCCGATTTCGACAAGCTGGCCGAAGAACAGGCGCGCCTGGAGGCGATCATCGCGGCCGGTGCAGGCGACAACGTCGAACTGCAGCTCGAAATTGCCGCCGACGCGCTGCGCCTGCCGCCGTGGGATGCCAGGATCGAGCACCTCTCGGGCGGTGAAAAGCGCCGCGTCGCGCTGTGCAAGCTGCTGCTTTCGCGCCCCGACATGCTGCTGCTGGACGAACCGACCAACCACCTGGACGCCGAATCGGTGGATTGGCTCGAGCAGTTCCTCACGCGCTTCCCGGGCACCGTCGTGGCCGTGACCCACGACCGCTACTTCCTCGACAACGCCGCCGAGTGGATCCTCGAACTGGACCGTGGCCACGGCATCCCCTGGAAGGGCAACTACAGCTCGTGGCTCGACCAGAAAGAGACGCGCCTGAAGCAGGAAGAGGCCACGGAATCGGCCCGCCAGAAGGCGCTGAAGAAGGAACTCGAATGGGTGCGCCAGAACCCGAAGGGCCGCCAGGCCAAGTCGAAGGCGCGTCTGGCCCGCTTTGACGAGCTCAACAGCCAGGAATATCAAAAGCGCAACGAAACGCAGGAAATCTTCATTCCCGCCGGCGAGCGCCTGGGCAATGAGGTGATCGAATTCCAGAACGTGAGCAAGAGCTACGGCGACCGCCTGCTGATCGACAACCTCAGCTTTACGATTCCGCCTGGCGCCATCGTGGGCATCATCGGTCCGAACGGCGCGGGCAAGTCAACGCTGTTCCGCATGATCACCGGCAAGGAGCAGCCGGACTCCGGCACCATCAAGATCGGCCCGACCGTCAAGCTCGCCTACGTGGACCAGAGCCGCGATGCGCTGTCCGCCGACAAGACCGTCTTCGAAGAGATCTCCGGCGGCGCCGACATCCTGACCGTCGGCAAGTACGAAACGCCGTCGCGTGCGTACATCGGCCGCTTCAACTTCAAGGGCGGCGACCAGCAGAAGCAGGTCGGCACGCTCTCGGGTGGCGAGCGCGGGCGCCTGCACCTGGCCAAGACGCTGATCTCGGGCGGCAACGTGCTGCTGCTGGACGAGCCGTCGAACGACCTCGACGTGGAAACGCTGCGTGCGCTGGAAGACGCGCTGCTGGAGTTTGCCGGCTGCGTGATGGTGATCTCGCACGACCGCTGGTTCCTGGACCGGATCGCCACGCACATCATCGCGTTTGAGGGCGATTCGCACGTCGAATTCTTCCCGGGCAACTACCAGGAATACGAAGCCGACAAGAAAAAGCGCCTGGGCGAAGAGGGCGCCAAGCCCAAGCGCATCCGCTACAAGCCGGTCGTTCGTTAAAGGAAACGCGCGGGCTTGCCGGCCCGCGCTCCTTTTTAAGGCGACCGGTCGGCCTCGACCGGCGGCAACGCGTCGAGGTTGCTGTCGAACTCGATGCGCTTGTGCGAGCCGTCACAGAACGGTTTGTTCAACGAATGCCCGCATCGGCACAGCCAGACCTGGTCTGCTGCCACTGTCAACTCGCGCCCGTTCTGGGTGACGATCCGAAAGCTTCCCTTGATGTGACACGGCCCGTTGTTGCGGACCGTGACGACCGCGTCGTCGGCCATGATGGCCTCCTGCGAACAGCTCAGAACAGCACGCCCTGCATGCGATAGGCGAAGCGCGCGGGCTTGGCATCGCGCATCAGCGCCATGAACTGGTCCATGTCCATGTGGACCACGTTCTCGTGGTCGCCGGCTTCGAAGTACACATCGCCGTGGGTCATGAGGCTGCTATCGATGTAGGTCGGCATGCCGTAGGCCATGCCCACCGGCGGCACGGCCCCCACGTCGCAGTCCTTGAAGACTTCGCGCAGCTCCGATTCGTCGGCCAGCGTCAGATCCTGACGGCCCGACTCCTTTTGCAGTTCCGAGAGATGCAGGTGGTACGTCGAGGGCAGCACGGCCGCCACGTAGCCGAGCTTGTCTTCGAGCAGCAGCGTCTTGGCCAGACGGTCGCCGGGCACGTGCGCGACCTGCGCGGTTTCAGTGCTGGTGTGGCTGTGCGGATGGCGAATCACCTCGTACAGGCAGCCTTTGCTGCGCAGGCAGCTGTCGAGGGTGCTGGAGATCGACATGGCGTCCTCCCGTATGGGTTGGCGGCCCGCGGCGGAATTGCTGTGGCCGCTACGTCAGCATAGGTCGGTTTCGCGCTGGTGCGAGGATAGGGCACAAAAGCATCGGGCCGCTCAGATGAGCGGCCCGGGCAGGACGTCGAACTGGAGCGGTTCAGCGCCAGCCGTGGCGTTCGCGCCATTCGTGTTCGCGCCAGGCGTGCTCACGCCATTCGTGGCGGCGCCAGGCACGTTCGCGCCAATCGTCGCGGTAGTAACCGCCGTAGACCACAGGGGCGGGCGCGTAGACCGGCGCCGGGCGATACACGACCGGGGGCGGCGGCACATATACAGGCGCCGGGGCGACATACACCGGTGCCGGCACGCCAATCGACACGCCAACGTCCACGTGCGCCAGCGCGGCCGTCGAGGCGCACAGCGCGGCGCCACCCAGAACGAATGCGAGCAGTGTGCGTTTCATGATGCTTCTCCTTACGGTTGCGAGGCCGGGCCGTTGTGCCGTCGACTTCGTATATCAAGTTCGTGATGCCATTCTATGAATCGGAGCCCGGTTCAGGTGATACGCAAATCCTACCGATGTAACGGAAAGTTAAAACGCCCCATCGGCAAGAGCCGGATGGGGCGCGGCGTTTCGTGCCTGCGTCGTGTTCAGGCCTGGGCGGGCGGTCGCCACGCTGCACGCTGTTCGGGTGACGACCACACCGCAAGATGCAGCGCCGACAGCGAGAACGGATCCGAGAGCAGTACCAGCTTCTGCTTGCCCGTGAGCTTGTCCGGGCCCACTTCCAGCGCGTGTCGCACCGTCGCCTCCCGCACGGCGACCAAGCGCGGATCGTGTGGAAAGCGCGCCGTGCCGATCGCGCACATCAGGGCGTTCGTGACGGGATCGACGACAGCCTGGCGGAAGTCCGGCATCGGCGGCGCATTGCGCAGGTGCTTGCGCATGGCGCGCAGCTCGCGCGGCGGACGCACCTCTTCGGGAATCATGAACAGCCGCAGGCGGCGCATGCGCCGGCCCAGGCTGACTCGGCTCGAGAACACCGACAGCGGAATGGAGATGACCAACGCCCCGACCACCGGCGACAGCCACCACAGGAAGCTCGGGTTCAGCCAGTACACCAGCGCGGCCCACACGATGCCGATGAGAGTGTGCAGCCCATGGTGGCGGAAGGCGTCGCTCCAGTGGGTCTGTGCGTCTTCGCGCGGTGGCGACTTCCAGTGCACCTTCCAGCCGAGGAATGCCGCCGTCACGAAACGCGTGTGGAACAGCATGCGCACCGGCGCAGCCAGCACCGAGAACGCCGCTTCGATCGCCATCGACAGCGCCAGGTGCAGCGCACCCCCGAACCGCTTCGGGCCCTGCGCCCACAGCACCAGCACGCTCAGGATCTTCGGCAGGAACAGCACCGTGGCCGTGGCCGAGAACAGCGCCGCAGCCTTTTCCGGGTGCCATTCCGGCCAGATTGGGAACAGCTGGCGCGGCTGCGTGAAGTACTCCGGCGCGATCAGCGTGTGCTTGGCCAGCAGCGCCGTCGACAGCAGCAGGAACAGGAACCACAGCGGCGCCGAGAGGTACGCCATCACACCGGTGATGAACACCGCGCGATGCACGCGATGGAACCCTGGGGCGCCAAACAGGCGGAAGTTCATCAGGTTGCCGTGGCACCAGCGGCGGTCGCGGCCCAGTTCGTCCAGCAGATTGGGCGGCATCTCTTCGTAGCTGCCGTCAAGGTCGTAGGCAATCCAGACGGCCCAGCCGGCGCGGCGCATCAGCGCGGCCTCGACGAAGTCGTGCGACATGATCTCGCCCGACAGCGACCCCTTGCCCGGAATCGGCGCGAGTGCGCAGTGCTTGATGAACGGGTCCAGCCGGATGATGGCGTTGTGGCCCCAGTAGTGCGATTCGCCCAGTTGCCAGTAGTGCAGGCCCGCCGTGAAGAGCGGCCCGTACACGCGCGTGGCGAACTGCTGGATGCGCGCATACAGCGTATCGCGGCCGGCAGCGCGCGGTGCGGTCTGGATGATGCCGGCCGAAGGCGCGCCTTCCATCAATTGCACCAGGCGCGTCAGGCAATCGCCGCTCATGACGCTGTCGGCGTCGAGCACGATCATGTAGCGGTACTTGCCGCCCCAGCGCCGGCAGAAGTCGTCGATGTTGCCGCTCTTGCGCTTCACCCGGTGGCGGCGCCAGCGGTAGAAGATGCGGCCGAAGCCGTTCAGCGCGCGACACAGGTGCAGCCAGGCGTCGGCCTCCGCGGTGCGGATGTCCGGGTCACCGGAATCCGACAGCACGAAAAAGTCGAAGTGTTCCAGGTGGCCCGTGCGCTCCAGCGATTCGTAGGTCGCGCGCAGCCCGGCAAACACGCGCTGCACGTCTTCGTTGGCGATCGGCATGACGATGGCGGTGCGCGCATCGTCCGGGATCACCGCATCGCGTGCGGCGCGGCGCGAGATGACAAAGCGGTCGCCATGGAAGGCCAGCAGCAGGAAGCCCGTGATGGCCGTCCAGAACCCCGCCGAGACCCAGCAGAACAGCACCGCGAACAGCACGATGATGACGGCTTCGAGCCAGTCGCGGCCGTGGTACGGCAGCACGGTGCTCATCGCCCAGGTGGCGGCGACGGTCTGGGCGATCATCAGCGCAAGCAGCGTCAGGCGCCGCCGCGCGCCGACGAAGCGCCAGATGCCCTTCGGGTCCGGCGAGTCCGGCGCTTCATACGGCACCGGCTTCTTGCCGCCGTGCATCCAGCGCTCGACGGCCTTGCGCGCGCGCCAGATCGGCCCGAGCACCCACGGCCAAGGCACCATCGAGCGGCGCGCGGGCTGGGGCCCCGTGTCCAGATGAATGCGGCCTTCGCCGTCGTGCTGAATGGGCGGCGCCGGCTCGGCCGCGGGCTCCGCTGATGCGGCGTTCGCGCGCGTGGCGCCGTACGCGGCGTCCAGGCGCGTGCCCACGGATGCGTAGGCGGGCGCTTGCGCTTCCAGCGAGGTGGTCTGCGCGGCGTCGAGCTTTGCCAGGGCGCGATGGAGCTTGGTCAGCGCAACGGCGTCGTCGTCGCCACGGCCGATGCCGGCATCGCGCAGCAGCGCCGCGCGTGCGTCTGGCGCTAGCGGCAGCGCCTCAAGATAACGATCGGCCACGGATTGCGCCGTGGCCGGGCCGGTGGTGGCAGGGCCCGCGGCGCCGCCGGTCTGGGCGGTCAGCCCGGGGGTAGCAGGTAGCTCCACGTCTCAGAAAGTCCGGTACCGCGGCTGCGCAGGTAGCCGCGCAGCTCCACTGGTTTGTCGTCGTCGACCCGCTTGAGGCGCACGGTCACGCGCCAGCCGCCGGTCGCGGTGTTGGGTTGGCCGAAGATCGATTCGATCTTGCCGTTGGCGTCTGCAGAGAACACCGGCTCCACCGGTGCGTTGGGCGGCAGCTTCGCCAGTGCGGGCCCTTCGAAGTCGACCACGAAGGCGATCGTGTCGTCGGGCTTGCGTTCGTCCGGGCGCTTGGTCGTCCAGCCATGCGAGCGGCGCGTCTGCGCGACCCACGCCAGGGCCGGCTTCCTGTCGCTCTCCTTCTGCCACAGCATGCGGTACTCGAGATTGAACGGCTGCTGCGGCTTGGGCGGGTTTTCGGGCACCCAGTAGGCGACGACGTTGTCGTTGGTCTCGTCAGGCGTCGGGATCTGCACGAGTTCGACGCGCCCCGCGCCCCACTTGCCCACGGGTTCGACCCATGCGCTGGGACGCAGCTCGTAGCGGTCGCCGATCTCTTCGTAGCTCGAGAACGCGCGGTCGCGCTGCATCAGGCCGAAGCCGCCGGGGTTGGTGGTGGCAAACGAGCTCACCAGCAGGCGCTTCGGGTTGGTCAGCGGACGCCAGATCCATTCGCCGGTGCCTGAGAGCACCGACAGCCCGTCGGAGTCATGCACCTCGGGGCGGAAGTCGAGGTTGGCGGCCGGCTGGTTCTCGCCAAAGAAGAACATGCTCGTGAGCGGCGCAATGCCCAGCTTGCTCACGTTCTCCCGCATGTAGAGCTGCGCCTTCACGTCCACCACGGTATCGGTGCCCGGCTTGATGACGAAGCGGTAGGCGCCCGTGGCGCGGCGCGAGTTGAGCAGCGCGTAGATCGTGAGTTCTTTCGCGTTGGCGGCGGGGCGCTCGATCCAGAAATCGGTGAAGCGCGGGAATTCTTCGCCCGAATTGAGCGCGGTGTCGATCGCCAGGCCCCGTGCCGACAGCCCATAGACCTGGTTCTTGCCGATCGCGCGGAAGTACGACGCGCCCAGGAAGACGATCACTTCGTCCTTGTACTTGGGCGTGTTCATCGGGTAGTGCACCCGGAAGCCCGCGAAACCGAGCTTGTGCAGCTGCTTCGGGTCCAGCTTGATGGGGCCGTAGTCGAACAGGCCTGGGTCGAAGCGGATCTCGCGCACGCCGGCCGGCGACACCTCGTTGATCTTCACCGGCTGGTCGTAATACGAGCCTTCGTGGAAGAAGCCGAGCTCGAACGGCAGCTTGTCCTTGCGCCAGTAGGCCAGGTCGGATTTGAAGCGGATTTCGCGGTACTGGTCGTAGCGCAGCTCGCGCAGTTCGCGCGGCAGGGTGTTGGCGGGCGCCTGGTACGGCTTGGCAGCCAGCTGGCGGGCGCGCAGGGCCACGTCGTTCAGGCCGAAGGCGAGCGCCGCATGAGCCGAGGCCAGCGCCAGCAGGCCCACGGCAAGCCGCGCATAGCCGGCCACCGAGCGGGCCCGGGCCGCCAGCGGGGAACGGGGGGGAACAGCGGAGGGAATGTTCAAAATGAGATCGCGTTTATGCGGCCGGCCCAAGGAACGTGACGCTGGGAGCCTGCCGGTCATTCGTCTGTGCCGCCGAGATTTTACCCGCCGGATCTTTGTGAGATCAAAAGTGGCAACATTTTGATAACGTTTTCGCCTCCATCTTGCCGGTAACCGCGTCAAACCGCGTGTAAAGCTGTGGCTCCCCGCCACTCAGCCGTTCGGTTGACGGGAACGCGGGCCGCCGGCCTACGGTCAGAACCGGTTCGCTGCGTGCCGGCGTTTCCGCATGGCACACTCTCGGCTCTTTTTTTCATGGAGTTCGCATGACCCGCTGGACGCGACGCGCTGCCACGATTGCAGCGCTTGCCTTTTCGACTTCGCTGCTGGCGGCCGCGGCGTTTGCCGCCCCTGCCGCCAAGAACGCGCCCCAGGCAGCATCGGCCAAGGCGGCGCGCGATCCCGGCGATGTGGCGGCGCTGCTGGACGCCTTTCCGCTCGGCAAGCCGCTGCCCAGGCTGCCTTCGTGCCAGGATGTGCGTGCGGCCGGCGGCAAGGACGTCTCCGAATACTGCTCCGACGTGCTCGAGTCGCATGGCCGCACCCGCTCGCTTGGCGTGCCGTCGGCCAAGCGGCCCGAGCTGATGGACGGCCCGCAAGCCGTGCTCCTGATCGATCAAGGCAACGTTGCCGGGCTGTTCGTGCCGACGCGCGGCGTCGATACGGAGCAGCGTGTGTTCCAGGCGCTGTCCGACCGCTATGGCAAGCCGGCGCAGGAAGGCAAGGCGCCGCTCAAGCTCAGGTCGGGCAAGACGGTGGAATCGCTGCGTGCGCGCTGGACCGGCGCGCAGACCATCGTCACGATGTATGCCATTCCGGAAGAGCCGCAGAACGGCACGGTGGAGTTTCTCTGGGGGCCCCGCGCCGGCGCGGTGATGGACCAGATGCGCGCCGAGGTGGACCCCGACGCGCCCAAGCCCGCATCCGGTGTGGCGGCTTCTGCGCCGGCGGCGGCTGGCAAGGCGAGTGGCAGGAACTCGGCATCACATCAGTGAGGTGACCGACACGCGTCCGTCACCTTCCGTTACAGCGCTTACACGTGCATGACCCAGGCGTCGCGCGCCGCCGCTTATAACGTCCGCGTGGCCTCAATGGAGGGGCCGAAGGACACTCATCATGAAAATCGTGGCTCTGGCCTTGTTGGCCGCGACACTTGGGGGATGTGCCGTTTACCCGGCACCGGTGGCCGTGGCGCCCGCGCCGGTCTATGCGGCTCCGGCGCCGGTCTACTACGGTGGTTACGGCTACTGGGGGCCGGCGGTGCGCTTCAACTACTACCACCGCTGACGGACCTGCCCTAGTCCGGAGAATGCAGCCCGGGCCAGCCGGGCGCCAGGGTCTGCGGCAGGCCCAGCAGATCGAGCACGCGCCCGACCGTATGGTCGACGAGGTCGTCGATCGTCTTGGGCCGCTGATAAAACCCCGGCACGGGCGGGAAGACGATGCCGCCCATCTCGGTGACGGCCGTCATATTGCGCAGGTGCGCCAGGTTCAACGGCGTTTCGCGCACCATGAGGACGAGCCGGCGGCGCTCCTTGAGCGTGACGTCTGCCGCGCGGGCGATGAGGTTGTCCGACAGGCCGTGTGCCACGGCGGCGAGCGTCTTCATGGAGCACGGCGCCACCACCATGGCTTCGGCGGCAAATGAACCGCTGGCGATGGTCGCACCGATGTCGCGCACGTTGTGGACCACGTGCGCCAGCGCTTCCACTTCCTCGCGGGCCATGTGCAGCTCATGCTGCACGTTCATCAGCCCCGCCGGCGACATCAGCAGGTGCGATTCCACTCCCGCCGATTCCCGCAGTCCCTGCAGGACCTGCAGCAGCCGCACGCCATAGATCGCCCCCGACGCGCCCGTGATCGCCACGATGATGCGGCGCGGGCGCGCCGCATTGGCAGGGGGGGAAGGCGCGGGCGCAGTCACGCTGAACGACGCTGTCGACGCGCTCAGGCAGCCAGCAGCGGCTGCAGTTCACCGCTCTGGTACATCTCCATCATGATGTCCGAGCCGCCGATGAACTCGCCCTTGATATACAGCTGCGGAATGGTCGGCCAGTTCGCGTATTCCTTGATGCCCTGGCGGATCTCGTCATCCTCCAGCACGTTCACGGTGTACGGCTGATCGACGCCGCACGCCTTCAGGATCTGGATGGCGCGACCGGAGAAGCCGCACATCGGAAATTGCGCCGTGCCCTTCATGAAGAGGACGACGGGGTGGCCTTTGACGATCTGGTCGATCTTTTCGTGCGTGGTGCTCATGGGGAACTCGATTCGTTGGGGGAGCGGCGCAGCCGCGTCCACATTGGAAAACCCGTTCATTTTAGCGGGGTTCGTCAGGCGCGGTTCTCTGCCCGCCATTGTCCGCCGCTGCAGCGGTCCTGGCCGCCCAGATCCTGCACGGTGAAGACGTCGGCGAAACCGGCCCCCGCCAAGAGCGCACGCACGGCCGCGCCCTGGTCGTAGCCGTGCTCGAGCAGCAGCCAGGCTCCGGCCGCCAGGCGTGCCGGCGCGCCCGCGACGATCGTGCGCAGATGGCGCAGGCCGTCGCCGTCGTCGGTGAGGGCGCCGGCCGGTTCGAAGCGCAGGTCGCCCTGGCCCAGGTGCGCATCGGCCGCGGCAATGTAGGGTGGGTTGCTGACGATCAGGTCGAATGCCGGCGGGGCGTCGGTTGCGGCGAGCGCGCCGTACCAATCGCCGAGCGCCGTCTGTACGTTCGGTGCGCCCAGCGCCTGTGCGTTGTCCCTTGCGACCGCCAGGGCCTCGGCCGAGGCGTCGGTGGCCCATACCCGCGCGTCGGGCCGTGCCAGCGCAATCGTGACGGCGATGATGCCGCTGCCGGTGCCCATGTCGAGCACGCTGGGCGCGTCGCGTTCTTCGAGACGGTCCAGCGCCTGTTCGACCAGCACTTCGGTATCCGGGCGTGGAATCAGCACGGCCGGCGACACCCTGAACACCCGGCCGAAGAACTCCCGCTCGCCGAGCAGGTACGCCATGGGTTCGCCCGCCAGGCGCCGCGTGGCCAGCTCGCTGATCCGGCGGCGGGCGGCGTCTTCCACTGCGCAGGCGTCCTGCGTAATGAGCTGCACGCGCGAGAGGCCCGTCACGTGCGATACCAGCATGCGGGCCTCGAGCGCCGGCAAGCCCGCACGCGCGAGTGCGGCCAGCGCATCGGCCACACGGGCGAGGGATTCGGGCGGAATGAGCGGGGCAGACGGCACGGCGGACGGACGGGCAGCAATCGGGCGCACAAAATAACACGGGCCCGGCCGATGTGGCGCGGGCCCGCGAGCGGGTCGGTGCGCAAGCAGGCGCGGCGCTTACTGCTTGGTCGCGTCCTTGACCTTGTTGGCCGCTTCCTTCGTGGCTTCCGCGGTCTTGTCGGCGGCGACCTTCGCGGCATCGGCCGTCTTGTCGGCGGCTTCCTTGGCGGCGTCCTTCGCCTGGGCGAGCGCGCCCGAAGCCGAGACCTGCGCATTCGACGCGGCTTGCGAGAGCTCGACCTTGGCGGCGTCGGCGGCCTTGCTCACGGCGGTGCCGGCGTTGTCGACCGCCTGCTTGGCCGCATCCTTCGATTGTTCCAGCGCGCTCTTCGCGGCTTGGTCGGCGGCATCGTCCTTCTTGCCGCAGGCGGCCAGGCCGAGTGCGAGGGTGGTGGCAACAGTGATGGCCAGCAGTTGGGTACGCATTGCGATTCTCCTGATCGTCGTGGTGGTTGCCGCGCCTGTCTGGATGGGAGGCCACCGGATGCGACCAGCGGCGCACTCGGCGCGATCGGATCGATTATAGGAACGGGTGGACGTCACGCCACCGCGCAAAGCTGTATCAAACGCAAGCGGATGTTACGAGGCCGGCGCTTTTTAACAATTCGCCGGCTCAGTTCTCGTCACTCAGCGCGGCGAGCTGCTCCGCCTGATGCTCGGCAGCGAGCGCGCCGAGCAGTTCATCGAGGTCGCCGTCCATGATCGCATCGATCTTGTACAGCGTCAGGTTGATGCGGTGGTCGGTCACGCGGCCTTGCGGGAAGTTGTACGTGCGGATGCGGTCGGAGCGGTCGCCCGAGCCGATCAGGCTCTTGCGCGCGCTCGCTTCCTTGGCCTGCGCCTCGCGCTCCTGGCGGTCCTTCAGGCGCGCCGCCAGGACCTGCATGGCGCGGTCCTTGTTGCGGTGCTGGCTGCGGTCGTCCTGGCACTCCACCACCAGGCCGGTCGGCAGGTGCGTGATGCGCACGGCCGAATCGGTCTTGTTGATGTGCTGGCCGCCCGCGCCCGACGCGCGGAACGTATCGATGCGCAGGTCCGCCGGGTTGATCTGAATGTCGGCCAGTGCATCGGCCTCGGGCATGATCGCCACGGTGCAGGCCGATGTATGGATGCGCCCCTGCGCCTCGGTGGCCGGCACGCGCTGCACGCGGTGCCCGCCCGATTCGAACTTCAACCGCGAGTACGCGCCTTCGCCCACCAGCCGCGCGATCACTTCCTTGTAGCCGCCGAGGTCCGACGGCGATTCGCTTACGATCTCCACCTGCCAGCGCTGGCGTTCGGCAAAGCGCGTGTACATGCGCAGCAGGTCGCCGGCGAAGAGGGCCGATTCATCACCGCCCGTGCCGGCGCGGATTTCCACGAAGATGTTGCGGTGGTCGTTCGGATCTTTCGGCAGCAGCAGGCGCTGCAGTTCGCCTTCGAGCGACGCCATCCGTTCGCGCGCGGCCCGGATCTCGTCTTCGGCAAAGGCCTTCATGTCGGGATCGGCCAGCAGCTCCTGGGCGGTGGCGACGTCTTCCTGGGCCTGCTTCCACGCTGCGTACTGCGCAACCACGGGCTCGAGCTCGGCGTGCTCGCGCGTGAGCTTGCGGTATTGGTCGAGATTGGCGGTGGCGTCTTCGCGCGCGAGCAGCGCGTTGATTTCGACGGTGCGCTCGGCCAGTTGGTCGAGCTTGGACAGCATGCTGGGCTTCATTCGGGCAATCGCGAAAGAGGTGCCGAAGGCGGCGGACGGCGCGGGCCGCGGATGATACCGCGCCATGTGGAGCGCGCAGCAGCGGCGCGCATGCGAGGAAGCGCCGCTAGCGTTCGGAGTGGCTGGACTGGCGGAACAGTGCCGGCAGCAGGTCGATGAGCTGCTCGCGGCCTTCGCCCTGCGCGTGGTTCAGCGCGTGCGTCGGGCCGTGGAGGAATTTCTTGGTGAGTGCGTGCGACAGCGCTTCCAGTACTTGCGCCGGATCGTCGCCGCGCGCGAGCATGCGCTGGGCGCGTTCCAGCTCGCCCTGGCGCAGTGTTTCAGCGTGCGCGTGCAGGTCGCGGATCACCGGCACCACGCTGCGCGCATCGAGCCAGTGCATGAAGTTCTGCACGCGCGTCTCGATGATGGCCTCGGCCTGCGCCACCGCAGCCTGCCGCAGCGCATTGCCTTCGCGCACGATGGCGCCGAGGTCGTCCACGGTATAGAGGAACACGTCGGACAGGCGTGCGACTTCCGGCTCGATATCGCGCGGCACGGCCAGGTCGACCATGAACATCGGGCGGTGGCGCCGCTGCTTGATGGCGCGCTCCACGGCGCCCAGGCCGATGATCGGCAGTGTGCTCGCCGTGCACGAGACGACGATGTCGAACTCGGCCAGCTTGGTCGGCAGCTCGGCCAGGCGCACGGCGCGGGCGTTCAGTCCCTGGTTCGACAGCGCTTCGGCCAGCTTTTCGCCGCGCTCGAGCGTGCGGTTGGCGATCACCACTTCGCGCGGCGTCTGCGCGGCGAAGTGGGTGGCGCACAGTTCGATCATCTCGCCGGCGCCGATGAACAGCACGCGTTGCTCGGCAATCGACTCGAAGATGCGCTGCGCCAGGCGCACGGCTGCGGCGGCCATCGATACGGAGTGCGCGCCGATCTCGGTCGTGCCGCGCACCTCCTTGGCAACCGCAAAGGTGCGTTGGAACAGCTGATTCAGGTAGGTGCCGAGCGCGCCTGCTTCAGTGGCGGTGCGCACGGCGTCCTTCATCTGGCCGAGGATCTGCGTCTCGCCCAGCACCATCGAGTCGAGCCCGCTGGCTACGCGGAACGCGTGCCGCACGGCCTGCGACTGGCCCAGCGAATACACGTGCGGGGCGAGCTCTGCGGCGTCGATGTTGTGGTGATGCGCCAACCAGCGGATCGCGTGCTCGTGCGCGGTGTCTTCGGGCAGGTTGCCGTCGGTGGCGCAGTAGAGCTCGGTGCGGTTGCAGGTGGACAGGATGGCCGCTTCGGCGGTGCGCTTGCGGTGCGGCAGGTGCTGGCGCAGGGTGGCGAGCGCCGGTCCCACTTGCTCAAGCGGAAACGCCACCTTCTCGCGCAGGGAAAGCGGCGCTGTGTGGTGATTGATTCCAAGGGTGAGCAACTGCATGTGGGGCGGCCGGTTTTACGAAACGGCACAAATTTTGAGCACGCAGAATTATAACGCCGGGGCCCCGCCACGGCAGGGCGCGGCGCGCACGCCGCCAGGCCCCGGCGCCAAATGTAGGTTATGCATCACGCGGGGCACTCCTGGCCTGACCGTTGGCCTTCCGTGCCGTCCTGCGCTAAGGTACGCGTCCAATTGAGTCGAACCGGCAATACGGAGAACAGGCAAATGGGGTGGATTGGGCCGCTGTGGATCGGTCTGGCGGTGGGCGCGGCGGCGCGTTGGCTGCATCCCACCCATGCGGGCGGGCGGCGGATGGGGTGGCGGCCGGCGCTGTGCACGGGTGCCCTCGGCGCGCTGCTCGGGTACTACGGGGGCCAGTTCGCCCACCTGTATGCCGACGGCCAGATCCTGGCATGGACGGCTGCCGTGGTGGGCGCCATGCTGCTGCCGGCGGTGTGGGGCCTCGTGCGCCGCTAAGGCCGGGCCTGCGGCGGTGCCCGGTGCGGCATTCTTGCGCGGTCAGCCCGCGTGGGCGCCGGCGGTCCGCGCATCGCGCGCGGCCAGATAGCCGGCCAGCAGCGCCTCCAGGCGCTTGAAGTCCACCGGCTTGGTCAGGTGGTCTGTGAAGCCGGCCTCGCGGCAGCGCGCGATGTCATCTTCCATGCCGTACCCCGTGATGGCGATGGACGGCGCGGCCTGCCGTTCGGCAAAAACGCCCACCACGTCCAGGCCGCTGCCGTCCGGCAGGCCGATGTCGCTGATGAGCAGGTCGAAGGTGCCCGATTCCGCCGCCTGCATGGCCGTGCGCGCGCCGTTGGCCACGGTGACGGTGTGGCCCAGGATCTCCAGCATCTGCGACATGGCTTCGGCGGTGTCGACGTTGTCTTCCACCAGCAGCACGTGCAGCCCCCGCGTGGGCTGCGGACGCGGCATGGGTGGAGCGGGCGGCGTTTCCGGCTCTGCGGTTGCGGCGGCAAGCGGCAGCGTGAGCGTGAAGGTCGCGCCCTGATGGCGGCCGGCGCTTTCGGCGGTCAGCGAGCCCTCGTGCTTCTGCACCAGCGCATGCGCGATCGCCAGGCCCAGGCCCAGGCCGCCAAAACGCTGCGTGATCGACGCGTCGGCCTGCTCGAACGCGGAGAAGATGCGCGGCAGCGCTTCGGGCTCGATGCCGATGCCGTTGTCCTTGACCGCCACGGCGATGGTCGTCGGGCCCGGATTCCACACGCGCACTTCGATGGCGCCGCCCTCGGGCGTGAACTTGACCGCGTTGCGCACAAGGTTCCAGATCACCTGCTGAATGCGCGCGCCGTCGGCGAAGAGGCGGCTGCGGCTGGCCTCGAAGCGCGTCTTGAGCGACAGCCGCTTGCTCTGCATGTCGTTGCGCGACATGTCGAGCGTGCTCTCGAGCAACGCATACAGGTCGACCGGCGCAAAGCTCACGGCCAGCTTGCCGCGCGAGATGCCGGTGATGTCGAGCAGGTCGTCGATCAGGCGGGCTTCGAGCTCGGCGTTGCGCCGGATCACCTCCAGCTGGGCGACCACGTACTGGGGCAGGTCCTGGCGCAGTTCCAGCAGGTGCACGGCCGTGAGGATGGGCGTGAGCGGCGTGCGCAGTTCGTGCGACAGCACGGCGAGGAAGTGGTCCTTGGCGTGGTTGGCCGTCTCGGCTTCTTCCTTGGCGCGGCGCAGCGTGTCGGCCGCCACGCGTTCCTCGGTGGCATCGCGGATGATCTTCGAAAAGCCGATCAGCTGCCCGTTCTCGTTATGGATCGCGGTGACCACGCTCGATGCGTAGAACGGCGTGCCGTCCTTGCGCAGCATCCAGCGGTCGTCGGTGAGGCTGCCCTCGCGGCGCACGCGCTCGAGCTTGCGCTGGAAGTCGCCCGCCTCGCGCGCGGCCTGCGGGTACAGGATCTCGGCCGACTTGCCGAGGATGTCTTCACGCGCGTAGCCCAGGATGCTGTGCGAGGCCGCGTTCCAGGTGCGCACGATGCCCTGCGGATCGAGCGAGAGCACGGCATGCTCCTTGAGCGCGTTGATGAGCAGGCGGAAGTGCGTCTCGGTCTCGCGCAGCGCGGCTTCGGCGGCAATGCGCTGGCGGCGCTCGGCGGCTTCGGCCAGCGCGCGCAGCAGTACCACCGGCAGGCGTTGCAGGCGCTGCTTGATGACGTAGTCGGTGGCGCCGCGCTTGAGCATGTCGACGGCGTGTTCCTCGCCCAGCGCGCCCGACACGAAGATGAACGGCGTCTGCGGGGCCATGCGCCGCGCAATGTCCAGCGCCTCGGCGCCAGTGAACTGCGGGAGCATGTAGTCGGCCAGGATGGCGTCGAACGTGCGCGCGCTGAGCTGGGCGATGAAGTCGGTCTCGTTGTCGACGAGGACGGTGTCGGCGGGCAGGTTGGCTGCCTCCAGCCGTGCACGCGTGAGTTCGGCATCGAGCGGGTTGTCTTCGACCAGCAGCAGTTGCAGGTTGGGCATGAGAACGGATGCTCCGGAAATGACGGCTAGCCTGCCGCCTGTAATGGACGGCGCGCCCGTGTGGAGCCGGGCGGCGGTTCGTTGAGCACCGCCCAGAATACCCCGAGGTCGGCAATGGCATCCACAAACGCGCGGAATTCGACCGGCTTGACGACGTAGGCGTTCACGCCCAGTTCGTAGCTGCGCAGCAGGTCGGTCTCTTCGCGCGAAGACGTGAGCATCACGACGGGCAGGCTCTTGAGCGCGGCCGTGGCCCGGATCTCGGCCAGCACTTCGAGGCCGTCGATCTTCGGCAGCTTTAGGTCGAGCAGCACCACGGCCGGGTTGCCGGGCACACGGCTGGCATGGGCACCGCGCGCATGGAGATAGTCCAGCGCTTCGGCGCCGTCACGGGCGACAACCACGTCGTTGGCGAGCTGGCTGCGCTCAAGGGCCAGCAGGGTCAGCTCCAGATCGTTCGGGTTGTCTTCAACGAGCAAAATGGGTTTGAGCATGATGGCGTTGCGCTTGAAACGGGCGGTCAGGCGAGACCGCGGACAGACGGCCGCCCGGCGCCCGGCTCTGCGGCCTCGTGCGGCTCGGGCGTGCGGGGCAGGGTGAAATAGAACGTGGCGCCGCGGTCGAGCTCGCCTTCGGCCCAGGTGCGGCCTCCGTGGCGCTCGATGATGCGCCGGACGTTCGCCAGGCCGATGCCCGTGCCCTCGAACTCGTCCATCCGGTGCAGCCGCTGGAACACACCGAACAGCTTGTCGACGTATTCCATCGAGAAGCCCACGCCGTTGTCGGCGATGCGTACGACGGTTTCGGTGGGCGTGTCTTCGGCCTCGATCCGGATGCGGGCCGGATTGCGGTCGCGCGTGTACTTCACGGCGTTGGAGAGCAGGTTGCGCACGGCCAGCTGGAGGAAGGCGGGGTCGGCGCGCACCACGGGCAGTGGGGCGATGTGCCATTCGATGTGGCGGCCTTGCTGGTCGGCCGACACGTCGCGCGCGATGCCGCGCATCAGTTGCGTGAGGTCGACGTCGGCCAGCCGCAGCGCACCGCGGCCCATTTGCGAGAACGTGAGCAGATCGTCGACGAGCTTGCCGGCAAAGCGCGACGACTCCGAGATCGTCTGCAGGAAGTGCCGGCCGCGCGCAGAGACGTGGTCGCCCTCGGTCTCGTCCAGCAGTTCTGCATAGCCGGCGATGTGGCGCAGCGGCGCGCGCAGGTCGTGCGACACCGAATACGAGAACGCTTCGAGCTCGTGGTTGGCGCGGCGCAGCTCGCCGGCCAGTTCGGCCGCTTCCTCGGCGCGGCGCAGCACGATGTTGAGCACCGCGTAGCGGAACTCGGCGGCGGTTTCCACTTCGCTCGTGCGCCATGGGCGCGATGCGCGGGCGACCTGCCTGCGCCGCGGCTCTACGGAGGCGGGGGCGGCCGCGATCTCGGCATCTGCGTCGTGCGCGTCGTCGGCCCCTTCGAGCGGACCGGCCGGGCGGGGCACGCTGTGCGGCGCCTCGGTGCGGAACCACAACACATAGTGACGATGCAGCTGCGACACCTGGACCGCCAGCACCCCGCTGGCCTGCGGCAGCAGGGCGGCGCCGTCGGGATACAGGGCGGCCAGGCGGTCCGTGTGGAAGATCTCGCCGGGGTGTTCGCGCGCAAGCCATTCGGTCAGCCGCAGGATGCTCTGCGCATCGGGCGCCGCGCCCACGCGCACGCATTCGTCGCGGCGGACGATGGCCGCGCTGTTGGCTGAGGCAAAGCGCAGCAGGTCGCTCGGGTGTTCCAGCAGGCCGTCCTGGAAGTTCTCGCGATCCGTCATGGCGGCCAGCAGCCGCACGAGGATGCGGCGCAGCTCCAGCCGGTGGGCGATCTCGGCGCGGTCTTCCTTGGCCTCGATCTGCAGCGCCAGGATCTGCGCCAAGTGCTCGCACGCCGTGCGGACTTCGAACGAGAGTGGGCACGGCCGTGCGTGGTGGCAGGCGATCACGCCCCAGAGTTGGCCGCGCACCGTCAGTGCCAGCGTGAGCGACGCGGCTGCGCCCACGCGCCGCATCGCGTCGCGCTCGGCCGGGGAGGCCCCGCGCAGCGCCACATATGTCAGATCGGTGGGCGCGTCGGTCAACGGGTTCAGCGGCGGCACCAGGCCCACGGGGGCCTCGTGGACGTCGGCCACGAGCCGCAGTGGATTGCGCCCATGCAGCGCGGGCACGTCCGGCGACACGTCGCTGATGGGCAGGTGCGCGCCGAGCAGCGAGCCGATGGCCGCGTCCCGCGCCTCGGCCAGCACCCGCAGGGCGCCATCGCCCTCGAGGCGGCACACCACCACGCGCCCGAAGTGGGTCAGTCGATGGACTTCGCGCGCCGCCAGTTCCGCCACCGTATCGACACTGCTGACCGCCTGCAGGCTGCTCACAAAGGTGCGTACCAGCGGATACATCGACGCAAACGCCCCGGCGGCGGCATGCGACGCAGGCTCCAGCTCCAGGATCAGCACGCCCTTGTGCCGATGCACCACGGCATCGAGCACCTGCCCGCGCGGCGTATGCACGGTGCCGAAGTAGAGCGGGTGATCGTCCACGCTGTGCATGGTCAGGGCGCGCTCCAGTGCCTCGCGGCCGGCCATGCCGATCACGAGCTCGACCGGCGCCTGCAACGCCGACTGCACCGCCGTATCCAGCGCCGCCTCCAGGTTCGCGCTCACCTGGCAGATCTGCAGGTCGGGCTCGGACAGGCACAGCAGGACGCCGCGCGGTTGGATCGTGGCCTCAAGGCTGGTGCCGTGCACGGCATCGACATCGGCGATCAGGGGCGAATGCAAACTCATGTTCTGGGGAAGGGAAGCGCCGGGCCGACCATGCAGACCCACGGTCGCGGCATGCCGCATGTCGAGCAAGGTTCAATCCATCTTTGCAGGGGTCGAGCAATCGCCGTGCCTGCCGGGTTTTTCCGGCGCTTGGGGTGGCGCGGCGCGCCTGCAAGGGCGCCTTTCGATCGGACGGCCTTGTAAAAAAGTGACCCCGGCTCGGCTCGGGTTGTAACGTCTGCCGCGCACCCGCTGCGCCCGTCGGGCGAACGCGCGGGAGTATCATCACCGCCTTTGCCCAGGGCCCGTGGACGACCGCACAGCGACCGGCGTTCGGCCGGCAGGGCGGAGCCATATCGTGGACCGGGGGACGAGATGACGATCGCGTTTGTCGCGCGCGCTTTGCCGCGCGGAGTGTTGTAAGGGGCCGGGCATGGAAGCGAATGCAAGCGTGTCGGCCGCCGGGTCCGGGGCGTCGGCGCCTTTCCCGGCGCAGAGCTCGGCCTACGCCTGGAAGGCCTTGGCAGGCTCGGCCATCGGCTATGCGATGGACGGCTTCGACCTCCTGATCCTTGGCTTCATGCTGCCGGCCATCAGCGCGGCACTGGCGTTGTCGCCAAGCCAGTCAGGCGCACTGGTGACCTGGACACTGGTCGGCGCCGTGGCCGGCGGCATCGTGTTCGGGGCGCTCAGCGACGTCTACGGCCGCGTGCGCGTGCTGACCTGGACGATCGTGCTGTTTGCCGTCTTCACCGGCCTGTGCGCCTTCGCGCAGGGTTTCAGCGATCTGCTCGTCTACCGCACCATCGCCGGCATCGGCCTGGGCGGCGAATTCGGCATCGGCATGGCGCTGGCCGCGGAGGCATGGCCGGCGCACAAGCGGGCGCGGGTGTCGTCGTATGTGGCGCTGGGCTGGCAGGCGGGCGTGCTGCTGGCCGCGCTGCTAACGCCGTTGCTGCTGCCGCTGATCGGCTGGCGCGGCATGTTCGTGCTGGGCATGGCGCCCGCGCTGGTGGCCTGGCTCGTCCGCAAGACGCTGCACGAACCCGAGGTGTTTGTGCGCCGCGTCGACACCGCCGGCCGCAAGCGCAACGCGTTCAGGCTGCTGGTGGCCGATGCGCGCACCACGCGCACCAGCGCGGGCATCGTCGTCCTCTGCGCCGTCCAGAACTTCGGCTACTACGGCATCATGATCTGGATGCCGACGTACCTCGGCAAGACGCTCGGTTTCTCGCTGACCAAGTCGGCGTTGTGGACCTCCGTCACGATCGTCGGAATGATGGTGGGCATCTTTGCCTTCGGCCATCTCGCCGACCGCATCGGGCGCAAGCCGACGTTCCTGATCTTCCAGTCCGGTGCCGTGGCCATGGTGTTGACCTACGCGCGGCTGAACGATCCCGTCGCGATGCTGTGGGCCGGTGCCGTCATGGGCCTGTTCGTCAACGGCATGATCGGCGGCTACGGCGCGCTGATCTCCGAGGCCTATCCGACAGCCGCCCGCGCCACCGCGCAGAACGTGCTGTTCAACATCGGCCGCGCCATCGGCGGATTCGGGCCGATCGCGATCGGCAGCCTGGCGTCCGCGTATTCGTTCCAGGTGGCGATCGCGCTGCTGGCCGGCATCTACGTGCTCGACATGCTGGCGACGTTCTTCCTCATCCCTGAACTGAAGGGCGCTGAACTCCGCTGAAAACCGCCCGCCGGCGTTTCGGGCAGCCCATGAAAAAAGCCCCGCATTGCGGGGCTTTGTCGTTGCGCTCGCCTGGTCAGACGTTGAACAGGAAGTGCAGCACATCGCCATCCTTGACGATGTAGTCTTTGCCTTCCGCGCGCATCTTGCCGGCTTCCTTGGCGCCCTGTTCGCCCTTGTACTGGATGAAGTCGTCGTAGGCGATGGTCTGTGCGCGGATGAAGCCGCGCTCGAAGTCGGTGTGGATGGCCGCCGCGGCGCGCGGGGCCGTGTCGCCGATGTGGATCGTCCAGGCGCGCACTTCCTTCACGCCGGCCGTGAAGTAGGTCTGCAGGCCGAGCAGCTTGAAGGCCGCGCGGATCACGCGGTTCAGGCCCGGTTCGTCCATGCCCATGTCGGCGAGGAATTCGGCCTTGTCGGCGTCGTCCAGATCGGCGATTTCCGCTTCGATGGCCGCACACACCGCCACCACGGGCGAGTTCGTCTGGGCGGCGTAGGCCCGCACGGCGTCGAGGTGCGGGTTGTTCTCGAAGCCGTCGTCCTTGACGTTGGCCACATACATCGTCGGCTTGGCGGTGATCAGGCACAGCGGCTTGAGCAGCGCCCATTCCTCGTCGGTCAGGCTCAGCGTGCGCACGGCCTTGGCCTCGTCGAGCACCTTTTGCGCCTTTTCCAGCACGGCAACCAGCTTGGCGGCTTCCTTGTCATTGCCCGACTTGGCGGCCTTGGTGTAGCGCTGCAGGGCCTTTTCGACCGTACCCAGGTCAGCGAGGGCCAGTTCGGTGTTGATGACTTCGATATCGGCGATGGGGTCGACCTTGCCCGCCACGTGCACGACGTTCTCGTCTTCAAAGCAGCGCACGACGTGCGTGATGGCGTCGGTTTCGCGGATGTTGGCGAGGAACTGGTTGCCCAGGCCTTCGCCCTTGGATGCGCCCGCCACCAGGCCCGCGATGTCGACGAACTCGACGACTGCCGGCAGCACGCGCTCCGGCTTGACGATCTCGGCCAGCGCCTGCAGGCGGGCGTCAGGTACTTCCACCACGCCCACGTTGGGTTCGATCGTGCAGAACGGGTAGTTCTCGGCGGCGATGCCGGCTTTGGTCAGGGCATTGAACAGGGTCGACTTGCCGACGTTGGGCAGACCGACGATGCCGCATTGGAGGCTCATGGTGAAAAAGGCTCTAAATCAAGGGGTTGCGTGACGCTGGGGGAGGCGCCAGCACAGCGGAACCGGGGCTGCGCGCGTCGTTCACGGAAAGGCGTGATTGTAACCGGTCCGGCTCCGGTCAGACCGCCGTAGGGGCGTTGCCTACGCCCGCTTTCATGGTGCCGGGCCGCGCTTGCCACGGGTGATGTGCGCGTTACGAAGCCGTTACGCGTTACGTTCCATCGACGTAACAACTTCGCACCTGGCGATGGTCTTTCGGGGGGGCGGCCCAGCAGTTGCATGGCCGCCCCATATCGCGCGTAGCCAAGTCCGACAAGGCCTGACGGCCCTTCCGGCCCCAAGCGGAGCGACCGCGTTTGAGGCCAGGCACACCTATTGCACTGCCTCGCTCCAGAACAACAATACGCCTCTGGAGCACAGCATGTCCTGGACCGTCGCCACCACCACCTCGACCGGCCGCATCCACCCGACCCCCGCGGTTTCCGAGAGCGCCGGCATGTTCGCCTGCTACGAAGCCATCGCCGGCCTGTCCGAAGACATGGTCGACGCAGCCGAGCGCGCCGACTGGGAAGAGGTGAGCCGGCTCGAACGCGAATGCGCCGCCCACATGGAGCGCCTGGGCCACGCGCGGCGTCCGGCCCTGTCGGTGGAAGACGTCCGCCGCAAGCGCGACCTGATGATGCGCATCCTTGCCAACGACGCCCGCGTGCGTGCGCTCGTCTGCCCGCGGCAGGACGAACTGATGCGCCTGGCCAGCGGCGAGCGCCGCGCCATCGGCGTGCGCCAGGCCTACGCGGCGGTGTCCTACTACTAGCCGGCGGGCCAATCGCTCTGACTTGCGCCGATCCCGCGGCAGCCCGTCAAACGGCTGCCGCGACGCATTTGCGCGCCAGCAAAGCCGGGCCCACCCCCGCCGCTATAATCGGCCCACCATGAATACACCCGCGTTTTCCTCTTCCCGGGCGGCTGCCAAAGACGCCGTGGCGTACCACATCGCCGTGGTCGGCGGCGGCATCGTCGGGCGGGCGTGTGCGCTGCGGCTCGCGCAGATCGGCCTGCGTGTCGCGCACGTCGCGCCGCCGGCGCCGGCGTCTGCTCCCGCGGGGCCGGACGCCTGGGACGCGCGCGTCTACGCGTTCTCTGCCAGTTCGCAGGCGCTGCTGGAGCAATTGCGCATCTGGCCCGCGCTCGACATGACACGGGTGCAGCCTGCGCACGACATGCGCATCTTTGGCGACGACGCGGCCGCGCGCGGCGAGCACGCCCACGCCGACCTGCACTTTTCCGCCTACGCAGCCGGCGCACCGCAGCTGGCGTGGATCGCTGAATCGTCGCTGGTCGAGCGTGCGCTGGAGACGGCGCTGCGCTTTGCGCACACCGTGCAGACCTTCCCGCACGCCGCCACCGGCTTCGAGATGGACGCCGACGCGGTGCGCCTCACGCTGGCAGACGGACAGCCGATTCGCGCCGAATGCGTGATCGGCGCCGACGGCAAGCAGTCGTGGGTGCGCGAGCAGGCCGGCATCCAGGCCGAAGCCAAGCCGTACGGCCAGCTGGGCGTGGTGGCCAACTTCCAGGCCGAGCACTGGCACCAGGACACCGCCTGGCAGTGGTTTCTCGGCACCCCTGCCGAGCGGGCCGCCGCAGCAGGCGACGCCATGCCAGCGCGCGGCGAGATCCTCGCCATGCTGCCGCTACCCGATCGGCGGGTCTCGATGGTGTGGTCGGCCGATGAGGCGCACGCCCGCGAACTGCTGGCCCTGCCGCCCGAGGCGCTGTGCCGGGCCGTGGAGGCCGCCGCAGGCGGAGCCGTGGCCGCGCGATTCGGGCGCCTGACGAACATCACGCCGGCGCAAGGCTTTCCGCTTGTGCTGCAGCACGCCAGCAGGCTGGTTGCGCCGCGCGTGGCGCTGGTGGGCGATGCGGCCCATGTGATCCATCCGCTGGCCGGGCAGGGCATGAACCTCGGCCTCAGGGATGTGGCCGAAATCGGCCGTGTGATGGCCGAACGGGAAACCATGCGCGATCATGGCGATCTGAGGTTGCTGCGCCGTTACGAGCGTGCCCGCCGCGAAGACCTGCTCTCGCTCACGGCCGCCACGGACGGCCTGCATCGGCTGTTCGCCCTGCCCGGCGCGCTGCCCCGCACGGTACGCAACGCGGGCATGGCGCTGGTCGGGATGACGCCATTCATCAAACGCTTGTTGATCAAGCACGCGCTGGGTTGAGTCAGCAGCCTCTGGTGCGATTTCTCGGGGTTTCAGGAGCTTTTATGTCGTTTCGTATTCGGGTGGCGGCCATCGCCTCTGCGGTGGCTGTGGCGGCCATTGGCGCGAGTTACGTATTGAGCGCCGGTGCCGCCGAGCCCGCATTGGACAAGGTCAAGGCCACCGTGCAGAAGGCGCTGGGCTCCAACGTGGAGATCAAGAGCGTGGCCAAGTCGCCGCTGGCGGGACTGTACGAAGTGAACCTCGGCAGCCAGGTGATCTACACCGATGCCACCGGCCGCTACGTGCTCAACGGAGACCTGCTCGACACGCAGACCGCCACCAACATCACCCAGGAGCGCCTGGCCGAGCTGAACCGCGTGAAGTGGTCGGACCTGCCGCTGGACCGCGCCGTGAAGTGGGTCAAGGGCAATGGCTCGCGCAAGATCGCCGTGTTCTCCGATCCGAACTGCCCGTACTGCCACAAGCTCGAGCAGATGCTCACGCAGGTCGACAACATCACGGTCTACACCTTCCTCTTCCCGATCCTGTCGGAAGACTCGAACACCAAGGCCAAGCAGATCTGGTGCTCGGCCGACCGCGCCAAGGCCTGGCGCGAGTGGATGACGGCCAAGACCGCGCCGGGCGGCACGGGCACCTGCGACACGCCGCTCGAGGCCAACCTGAAGCTCGGGCAGCAGCTGAACGTGACCGGCACGCCGGCGATCATCTTCCCGGATGGCTCGCGCGCGCCGGGCCTGATCGACGCGGCCACGCTGGAGCGCAAGTTCGCCGCGCTGAAGAAGTCGTAAGCCATGCCGCAAAGAGCGCCGGTTTCGTCCGGCGCTTTTTCTTTGGGCATTTGCATTCACAACACGCTGGGAGACCGACATGTCGTTTCGCGCCCTGATGCTGGAAAAGCAGGACGGCGGGCCGCTGGCCCATATCGTTGACCTCGACGACGCGGCGTTGTCCACGCCAGAGGCGCGCGCCAACGAGGTGACGGCCGGCGACGTGCTCATCCGCGTGGACTGGTCGACCATCAACTACAAGGACGGCCTGGCCATCACGGGCAAGGGGCCGGTCGTGCGCAAGTGGCCGATGGTGGCGGGCATCGACGGCGCTGGCGTCGTCCTGGAGTCGTCGCATCCGGATTGGCGGACGGGGGATGCGGTCATCCTCAACGGCTGGGGCGTCGGCGAGACGCACTGGGGCTGCCTCGCGCAGCAGGCGCGCCTGTCGGGCGACTGGCTGGTGGCGCTGCCGGCGGGGCTCGATGCGCGCCAGGCCATGGCGATCGGCACGGCGGGCTACACGGCGATGCTGTCCGTGCTGGCGCTCGAGCGCGCCGGTGTGAAGCCGGGCGACGGCGAGGTGCTGGTGACGGGTGCGTCGGGCGGCGTGGGGTCGATCGCCATCGCGCTGCTGGGCAAGCTCGGCTATCGCGTGGTGGCCTCCACGGGCAAGACGGGCGAGGCCGATTTTCTGCGGGCGCTGGGCGCGACCGACGTGATCGACCGCGCGGAACTGTCCGCGCCCGGCAAGCCGCTGCAGAAGGAGCGCTGGGCCGCTGTGGTCGATTCGGTGGGCTCGCACACGCTCGCCAACGCGTGCGCGCAGGTGCGCTACGGCGGCGTGGTCACCGCGTGCGGGCTGGCGCAAGGCATGGATTTTCCGGCCACCGTCGCCCCCTTCATCCTGCGCGGCGTGACGCTGTGCGGCATCGACAGCGTGATGGCGCCGCGCGCCCTGCGCCAGGCCGCGTGGGAGCGCCTGGCCGTCGACCTGCTGCGCGACCGCCTCGCTGCCATCACGCGCGAGGTGACGCTCTCGGGCGCCATCGACGCGGCGCACGACATCATGGCCGGCAAGATGCGCGGGCGCGTGGTCGTCGACGTCAATCGATAGGCCGATTCGCGGACGATTTGCGCGCGGTGGCCGTCGGTAACATGGGGCGGCAACGCTACAATGCTCGCCATGAAGCCGATCCGCTACACCATCGTTCCGAGCGCGCCCGAGGCGCACGTGTTCACCGTCACGGTCACGGTCGATTCGCCTGACGGCCAGGGCCAGCGCTTCTCGCTGCCGGCGTGGATTCCGGGCAGCTATATGATCCGCGAGTTCGCGCGCAACATCGTGCGCATCGAGGCGTCGTCCGGCGACAAGCCGGTGCGGCTCACCAAGCTGGACAAGCACAGCTGGCAGGCCGCTCCGTGCAGCGGGCCGCTCACGGTGTCGTACGACGTCTACGCCTGGGACCTCTCCGTGCGGGCCGCACACCTCGATGCCACGCATGGCTTCTTCAACGGCACGTCGGTGTTCCTGCGCGTCGAGGGCGCGGATGCGCAGCGCTGCCTGGTCGACATCCAGCCGCCCGCCGGAGACGCCTACCGCAGCTGGCGCGTGGCCACGGCGCTGCGCGAAGCCAGCGGCCGCATCAACGGCAGGGCGGGGGCCAAGCGCTACGGCTTCGGCTGGTACGAAGCCGTCGACTACGACGAACTGATCGACCATCCCGTCGAGATGGGCACCTTCGATCTGGTGTCGTTCGAAGCGTGCGGCGCGCAGCATGACGCGGTCTTCACGGGCCGCGTGCCGAACCTCGACCTGGAGCGCATTGCGCGCGACTTCAAGCGCATCTGCGAGGCGCAGATCCGCCTGTTCGAGCCGCAGACGGCCACCGCGCCGTTTCTCGACAGCAACCGCCGCTACGTCTTCATGACGATGGTCACCACCGACGGCTATGGCGGGCTGGAGCACCGTTCCAGCACCGCGCTCATGTGCGCGCGCAACGATCTGCCCGTCGTCGGCCGCGACGAGACCACCGAGGGCTACCGCACCTTCCTCGGCCTCGTCAGCCACGAGTATTTCCACACCTGGAACGTCAAGCGCATCAAGCCCGCGGCCTTCGTGCCGTATGCGCTCGACCGCGAGGTCCACACGCCGCTGCTGTGGCTGTTCGAGGGCTTCACGAGCTACTACGACGATCTGATGCTGGTGCGCTCGGGGCTCATTTCCGAGGCGCAGTACCTCGAGATGATCGCCAAGACATGGAATGGCGTGCTGCGCGGCAGCGGTCGCCTCAAGCAGAGCGTGGCCGAGAGCTCGTTCGACGCGTGGACGAAGTACTACCGGCAGGACGAGAACGCGCCCAACGCCATCGTCAGCTACTACACCAAGGGTTCGCTGGTGGCGCTGGCGCTGGATCTGACGATCCGCACGCAGACCGGCGGCGAACGCTCGCTCGACGACGTGATGCGCGCTCTCTGGGCCGCCTACGGCCGCGATTTCTATGCGCCCGGCCATGTGCAGCGTGGCGTGACCGAAGCCGAGCTGATCGCCCTGATGGAAGAGATCACCGGCCTGCGCCTGCGCACGCTGGTGCGCCAGGCCACCGAAGGCCGCGATGACCTGCCGCTGCCGGCGCTCTTCAAGGCGATGGGCGTCAGCGCGACGCGCAAGGCGGTGGATTCCGCGCTTGCGCTTGGCGTCAAGGCGGGCGTCGAAAACGGCTTCGTCAAGCTGCAGCAGGTGTTCGACGGCGGCCCGGCGCAGCGCGGCGGCCTGTCGGCCGGCGATCTGATCGTCGCAGTCGACGGCCTGCGGGTGCCGGCGGGCCAGCTCGACAAGACCCTGACGCGCTACCGCGCCGGCGACACCGTCCCCGTGCACGTGTTCCGCCGCGACGAGCTGATGCAGCTGAACGTGAAGCTGGCCACCGATGCGACGCCGCAGTTCACGCTGGCGCTGGCCCCGGAGCCCTCGCCGCTGCGCTCGGCGTGGCTCGGCAAGCGGGCGGCGGCGCGCAGCACGCGTTCGGCGCGCGGGAAGTCGGCCTGAGCTGCGCAGCCCAATGGACTACGTCCACGATCCACGCACGTTTCTTTACAGCCATTACGTTTCACGCGGCATTCGCACGGCCACGGGCGTGATCGGCCTGACGCTGCTCGCGCTGCTGGTGATGGACCTGCAGGGCGCGATGGTCGTCTCCATCGGGGCGTTGTGCACGAGTCTCATGGACCTGCCCAGCCCGCTGCGGCACAAGTTCAACGAGATGATGGCGTGCGTGCTGCTGACCACCGCAGTCACGTTCATCGTGGCGGTGGCCACGCCGTACGCGGTGCTGCCCGTGGTGATCGTGGCGGTGGCCTTTCTGGCCGGGCTGATGGTGGCGTACGGCAACAAGACGATGCCGCTGCAGTTTGCGGCGCTGTTCGTCATGACGCTGACCTTCACCGAGGAGTTCGCCTTTCGGGAGGCGGTCGAGCACACGCTGCAGTTCTTCCTCGGGGCCAGCGGCTACATGGCGTTCGCCCTGGTGGTCGCGTGGGTGCAGCGGCGCCGCATCAAGGAGCAGGTGCTGGCCGAATGCCTGTATGAACTGGCCGTCTACGTGGAGCGCAAGGCCGGTTTCTACGATGCCGCCAAGGATTTCGACGAGCAGTTCAACGCGCTCGTGCGCCAGCAGATTTCGGTGGCTGACAAGCAGCAGGTGGCGCGCGACTTTGTTTTCCGCGACAACCGCACCGCCAGCGACGGGCGTCTCGTGCAGATCCACATGCGGATGCTCGATCTCTACGAGTACCTGCTGTCGTCCAACACCGATTACCCCGTGCTGCGCCAGTGGCTGGCCGACGCCGAGGTGATGCGGCTGCTGCGCGACGTGATCGAGCGCATGCGCATGGACATCGAAGGCGTGGCCTATGCTGTTGGCCGCGACCGGCCGTCGCCCACGCCGATGTCCTACGAACAGGAGATGGCCGCCATCGAGGCGGCGTTGCACGAACTGCAGCGCAACCACCACGGTGTGCCGATCGAGGCGATTGCCGCGCTGGAAGAATCGGTGGCGACCGTGCAGGGCGCGATCCGCCTCATGGCGCAGCTGCATGCTGCAACCGCCACGCCGGTCGAGTTGTCGCAGGTGCTGCTGCGCCCCGACATGACGCCGTTCCTCACGCGCCAGAAGTACGAACTGCGGCTGGTGCTGGAGGAGCTGACATGGCGCTCGCCGGTGCTGCGCTTTGCGCTGCGCATTTCCATGGCCGTGGCGGCCGGGCTGTGGATTGCCGACCGCCTGCCGTACAGCTCGCACGGCTACTGGGTCTTGCTGACCATCGTTGTGATCCTCAAGCCGACCTTCAGCATGACGCGTCAGCGCAACGTCGACCGCGTGCTGGGTACGCTCATCGGCTGCGTGATCGCTGCGGTGATCCTGCGGTTCACCCATTCGACGTGGATCCTGATGAGCGTGCTGTACCTGTCGACGGCGGCCAGTGCGGCGTTCGTCACCGTGCGCTACCGCTATACCGCCATTGCGGCGTGCGTGCAGGTGCTCATCCAGATCAACCTGCTGCTGCCAGGCAGCAAGGGCGCGATCGGCGAGCGCCTGGTCGACACGCTGATCGGCGCGGCCATCGCCACCGTCTTCAGTTACGTGCTGCCCAGCTGGGAATATCGCAACCTGCCCAAGCTGGTGGACGACGTGCTGCGCACCAACCGCCGCTTCATCGAGGCCGCGCGCGATCTGCTGCTCGGCACGCTCAAGGACGACTTTGCGTATCGCGTGCAGCGCAAGCAGTACATGGAATCGCTCACGGGGCTGATCTCGGCCTTCGCCCGCATGCTCGACGAGCCCAAGAGCCGCCACCGCGCCGTCGACAACCTGAACCGCTTCATCGTGCAGAACTACCTGGTGGCGGCGCATGTGGCGGCGGTGCGCATCCTCGTGCGCCAGCGCGCGCAGGAGCTCGACGAAGCCGACACGCGCGCCCTCGTCGAGCAGACCGCCGAGGCGGCGCTCGAAAGCCTCGCCCGCGCCAAGGAGCGCTTCGACCAGGCCGTGCACGAAGGCGGCTGGGGCGTGCGCCCGCGAGATACGCAGGAACTCGGCGCTGCCGATTTCGCCGACAAGTCGGCGCGCTCCCGCATGGTGGAGGCGGCCACGCAGTCCGAGTCGCTGTCGGCCGCGCACTTGCTGGAGCGGCGCCTGCAGGCGCTGCGCGCCGATACGGCGAAGATCGCGCTGCGGTGTGGGGCGCTGGGTCGCGCGTTGCGGGTCGCCCGCGACTAGGCGGGGCGCGCCCTCAGGCTGCCTGGGGCTTCAGCCAGTCAATCGCGGGTTGGCCCTGTGCCGCGAGCCATTCATTCGCCCGCTTGAAATGCCCGCACCCCAAGAACCCGCGATGCGCCGACAGCGGCGACGGATGCGGCGCTTCCAGCACCAGGTGCCCGTCCGGCAGCAGCGCGCGCTTGGCCTGCGCGTGGCTGCCCCACAGCATGAACACGCGCTTGTGGCCGACGCGCGCGAGTTGTTCCAGCAGGCAATCGGTGATGCGTTCCCAGCCGCGCTTGGCGTGACTGGCGGCCTGACCTTGCTCGACCGTGAGCACGGTGTTCAGCAGCAGCACGCCTTGCCGCGCCCAGCCCTCGAGGTTGCCCGACGTGCCTGGCAGCTTGCAGCCGTATTCCGCTTCGATTTCCTTGTAGATGTTGCGCAGGCTCGGCGGCACGCGCACGCCGGCGGGTACCGAAAAGGCCAGGCCGTGCGCCTGCGGAATCTCGCGGCCATCGACCGTGCCGGTGCCGTGATACGGGTCCTGACCCAGGATGACGACGCGCACATCGTCCACCGACGTCAGATGCAGCGCGCGGAAAACCTCGGTCGGGAAGATCGGTTTGCCCGACGCGCGCTCCCCGTCGACGAAAGCGCAAAGCCCCGGCCAGTTGGTCTGCGCGATGCACGGCGTGAGCAGCGCCTTCCAGTCGGCGGGGAGGGCATCGAACTGCCGGGCCAGCGGGGTGAAGCCCACGGCAGCCGTGTCCGCAGCGGGCTCATCGAAGAGGGCGGCTTGCGCGGGATGGGCGCGTCGCGTCATGCCTGGCCCTCGATGGTCTTTGCACGCAAGTGGTAGCCGCGCTGCGCCTTGCTGATGTCGAGCGGCGTGAGGCCCGGCACTGCGGCGCGCAGCGTGCGCGTCCATGCGTGCAGGCGCTGGGCGATCGCCTCTTCGCCGAGCGTGGTGCCGGCGGCCGGCTTCCACTCCAGTTCCAGTTCGTCGATCGGCTCGCGTGCCTGGGGGCCGGGGATGAGGATGGCGCCGGCGTCCAGCGCAATCTCGATCTCGCCGTCCTCCACTGCCGCGCGCCACAGGCGGCGCGTGAAGTCGGTGCGGAACAGCGGGGCGAGTGCGGCGGCATGGGGCCGGACATAGTCGGCGGCTTCGGCGGCGTCGTGCGTCACGAAGGCATCGACCGACAGCGCATCGCTTTGCAGCGGCACTTCCCATTCATGCCGGGCGCTCAATCCCGCCGTACTTACTGCTGCGGTCTTGAGTGTCTGCAGCCACTGGTTGCCTTGGCGGCGCACGCGCAGCGCGGCGCGGTTGCGCGCGAGGGTCTGGTCGGGCGTGTCGTAATAGACGTTTGCCAACTCCACGGAGCCTGACGCCTTGGCGTTCGCATCCAGCCAGCCCACCAGCGCATTGTGCGCGCCCGCCGGCACGGACAGCTTCAGTTCGATTTCACGGGCCATCGATCAGGCAAACAGGCGGGCAAGTTCGGCGCCCGGGTCGTCGGCGCGCATGAATGCCTCACCGACGAGGAAGGCGTTGACGGCGGCGGCGCGCATCTTGCGCACGTCGTCAGGCGTGAGGATGCCCGATTCGGTCACGACGATGCGGTCATCCGGCATGTGCTTGAGCAGGCCAAGCGTGGTGTCGAGCGAGGTTTCGAACGTGCGCAGGTTGCGGTTGTTCACGCCGACCAGCGGGGTCTGCAGGCGCAGCGCGCGGTCCAGCTCGTGGCCGTCGTGCACCTCCACCAGCACGTCGAGGCCCAGTTCGAGCGCGCACGCTTCGAGTTCGACCATCAGCCCCTGGTCCAGTGCGGCAACGATCAGCAGGATGCAGTCCGCGCCCCACGAGCGCGCTTCGTACACCTGGTACAAGTCGACCATGAAGTCCTTGCGCAGCACCGGCAGCGCACAGGACGCGCGCGCCTCGCGCAGGTAATCGGCGTGGCCCTGGAAGAACTGCTCGTCGGTGAGCACCGATAGGCACGCGGCGCCGTGCTCCGCATAGCTGCGGGCGATGTCGGCAGGGTTGAAGTCCGGGCGCAGCACGCCCTTGGACGGCGAGGCCTTCTTCACCTCGGCGATGACGGCGGCGTGGCCGGCGGCGATCTTCTCGCGGATGACCGTGGCAAAGCCGCGCGGGCCGAGGGCGCTGTCGCTGCGGTTGGCTTCGGCCTCGGCGCGCACGCTGGCCAGGTCACGATGCTTGCGCGCGGCGGCGACTTCTTCGGCCTTCACGGCCAGGATCTTGTTCAGGATGTCGGACATGGTGAACAGGCTTAGGCTTTGAACTGGTTGCTCACGCGCACGAGCTCGTCGAGCTTGGCACGCGCCGCGCCGCTGGCGATGGCCTCGCGCGCAAGCTTCATGCCGTCGCCGATGGAGCCGGCAATGTTGGCGGCATACAGCGCCGCACCCGCATTGAGCGAGACGATCTCGCGCGGCGTGCCCGGCTTGTTTTCCAGCGCGTCGATCAGCATGGCTTTGGATTCTTCCGCATCGGCCACCTTCAGGTTGCGGTTCGACACCATCTGCAGCCCAAAGTCCTCCGGGTGGATTTCGTATTCGGTGACCACGCCGTCTTTCAGTTCCCCGACCAGCGTGGCGGCGCCCAGCGACACTTCGTCCATGCCGTCCTTGCCGTAGACCACCACGGCGTGCTTTGCACCGAGGCGCTGCATGACGCGCACCTGAATACCGACCAGGTCGGGGTGGAACACGCCCATCAGGATGTTCGGCGCGCCGGCGGGGTTGGTCAGCGGCCCCAGGATGTTGAAGATCGTGCGCACGCCCAGTTCCTTGCGGATCGGGGCGACGTTCTTCATGGCCGGGTGGTGGTTGGGCGCGAACATGAAGCCGATGCCGACCGTCTCGATCGACTCGGCCACCTGCTCGGGCGTGAGCATGATGTTCACGCCCAGCGCTTCGAGCACATCGGCACTGCCGGACTTGGAGCTGACGCCGCGTCCGCCGTGCTTGGCGATGCGCGCACCGGCCGCCGCCGCCACGAACATCGAGGCGGTGGAGATGTTGAACGTGTTGGCGCCATCGCCGCCCGTGCCCACGATGTCGACAAAGTGGTCGGACACCTCAGCGGGCACCTCGACCTTGGTGGCGAATTCGCGCATGACGGTGGCGGCGGCCGCGATCTCGCCGATGGTTTCCTTCTTGACGCGCAGCCCCATGGTGAGCGCGGCGGCCATGACGGGCGACATCTCGCCGCGCATGATCAGCCGCATCAGGTGCAGCATTTCGTCGTGGAAGATTTCGCGGTGTTCGATGCAGCGGACGAGCGCTTCTTGCGGGGTGATGGGCATGGTCGTTCGGGATTCAGTTGGAGGACGCCGGGGCCGGGGTTGCCGGCACAGCTTGGCGCAAGGCGCCGATGCGCTCGCGCAAGAGGTCGGCCTCGCATGCGGCTTCAGCCAGGTCGGCATCGGTGGTATTGCGGGCCAGGCGGCGGTGCAGGTCGCATTCGGCCTGCCGGTAGAGCTGGTGGGCGCGCACGGTGCGGTCGAACGCCATGGCGGCGCCTTTGTCCGTGCCGTTGTTGGCCGCGATGCCGGCGCGCAGCGCGGTGCGGCGTGCCGATTCGGCGGAGGCCAGTTCCGCCAGGGCCGCCTTGCGGGCAGCCTGCACGCAGCGCGACACGTCGCCGGCCTCGGGCTGGGCGGCGCGGCAGGCTTCCAGCGTACCGGCCATCGCCGGAAGGCTCGCCATCATCGCGACCGCGATCGCCCATGCGCGGCGCATCAGACGCGTTCCTTCAGGAAATTGGCGAGCAGCGCGTGGCCGTGTTCCGACAGGATCGACTCCGGGTGGAACTGCACACCCTCCACCGGCAGCGTCTTGTGGCGCACGCCCATGATTTCGCCGTCTTCGGTCCAGGCGGTAATTTCCAGGCAGTCGGGCAGCGTTTCGCGCTCAATGGCAAGCGAGTGATAGCGCGTCACCTTGAAATGCCGCGGCAGGTTGGCGAACACGCCCACGCCGGTGTTTTCGATGGTGCTGACCTTGCCGTGCATCACTTTCTGCGCGCGGATCACGCGGCCGCCAAACGCATCGGCAATCGCCTGGTGTCCAAGGCACACGCCCAGGATGGGCACGCGCCCCGCAAAGTGCTTGAGCGCCGGAACCAGGATGCCGGCTTCCGTCGGCGTGCACGGGCCGGGCGACAGGCAGATGCGCTCCGGATTCAGCTTTTCGATCTCTTCGATCGTGATCTCGTCGTTGCGCACCGTGCGCACATCCTGGCCGAGTTCGCCGAAGTACTGGACGATGTTGTAGGTAAAGGAGTCGTAGTTATCGAGCATCAGCAGCATGGTGGTCTCCTTAACCTCAGAAATCGGCGTCGAGGCCGTCTTGCACTTGCTCGGCCGCACGCAGCACGGCGCGCGCCTTGTGTTCGGTCTCCCTCCATTCGGCATCCGGGTCCGAATCGGCCACCACGCCGGCGGCGGCCTGCACATAGAGATTGCCGTCCTTGATGATGCCGGTGCGGATGGCGATTGCCAGATCCATCTCGCCCGAGAACGAGAGATAGCCCACCGCGCCGCCGTAGATGCCGCGCTTGACCGGCTCCAGCTCGTCGATGATCTCCATCGCGCGCACCTTGGGCGCGCCCGACAGCGTGCCCGCGGGGAAGGTCGCGCGCAGCACGTCCATGTTCGTCATGCCCGGTTTCAGGCGGCCCTCGACGGAGCTGACGATGTGCTGCACGTGCGAATACTTCTCGATGACCATCTGGTCCGTCACCTTGACCGAGCCAATCTCGGCAATGCGGCCGATGTCGTTGCGCGCCAGGTCGATCAGCATGACGTGTTCGGCGATTTCCTTCGGGTCGTTGAGCAGCTCGGTGGCGAGTTCTGCGTCGCGCTCGGGCGTGTTGCCGCGCGGGCGCGTGCCGGCCAGCGGGCGGATCGTCACGATGCGGGCGGATTCGTCGGCGCCGTTGCCGTTGGTGGATGCCGGGATGCGGCGCTCTTCCTGGCGCACCAGGATTTCCGGCGATGCGCCGACGATCTGCATGTCGCCGAAGTTGTAGAAGTACATGTACGGCGACGGGTTCAGCGAACGCAGCGCGCGGTACAGCGACAGCGGCGCATCGCGGAACGGCTTGACCAGGCGCTGGCCGATCTGCACCTGCATCATGTCGCCGGCAGCGATGTATTCCTTGGCCTTGAGCACGGCGGTGATGTAGTCCGCCTTGTCGAACTCGCGGATGGTGTCGGTGCGCACCGACGGCGATGTCACCGGCACATCCACCGGCTGGTGCAGCTTGGTGCGTAGGGCGCGCAGGCGCTGCTTGGCGTGCGAATACGCCTCGGGCTTCGACGGATCGGCGTAGACGATCAGGTAGAGCTTGCCGGACAGGTTGTCGATCACGGCCAGCTCTTCGCAGAGCATGAGCTGGATGTCGGGCAGCTGCAGATCGTCGGGCGGGGCGGTTTCGGCCAGGCGGGGCTCGATGAAGCGCACGGCGTCGTAGCCGAAATAGCCGGCCAGGCCGCCGCAGAAGCGCGGCAGGCCCGGGCGCAGCGCCACCTTCTGGCGACGCTCGAAGGCGGCGATGAAGTCCAGCGGGTTGCCCTCGTGCGTCTCGACGACCTTGCCGTCGGTCACGACTTCCGTGCGGTTGCCCTTCACGCGCAGCAGCGTGCGCGCATGCAGGCCGATGAAGGAGTAGCGCCCGAAGCGCTCGCCACCCACCACCGACTCCAGCAGGAAGGTGTTGGTGCCACGGTCGTGCGATTGCGCCAGCTTCAGATACAGCGACAGCGGCGTCTCCAGATCGGCCAGTGCCTCGGCAATCAGCGGGATGCGGTTGTAGCCCTGGTCGGCCAGCGATTTGAATTCGAGTTCGGTCATGAGCGGTCAGATCGATTCGCCGGCACGTGCTATTGCCCGCACCGGCATGCGTTCGCTCCACGGCAAAGCGCGTTGTGCCGTCGGAACGTTAGCAGAACATGAGGGATGGGAACGCGAAACACCATGCGATCCCGCAAGGGCCATCCGCAAGCCGACAGGGCAGTCAACGGAAGACCGGCGGGCGGTCAGCGTTTGGGGCAGGAGATACAGAGGTGGTTCTGGCAGGGTACGCCGAAACCGGGGGAAGAACGATCAGCAGCCGGTCAAACGCTTACGCCCGAGCGAGGGCGTGCCAGGGTCGCCAGGGCCAGGCCCCCCGGTCACCACGAGCGAAGATGCGTTTGCGATTCAGGAACATGGATCGTCAGTTGGAAGCGGCAGAGACGGCGTTGTGGGGCTCCGCATGGGGCCGGATCCACTCGGCTGCCGCAAAAAGTGTGTCGACTATAGCATCGGCTCCGGCGTGCTGTATAGGCTGGCCGTGGTTGTAGCCATACGGCACTGCCAGCACGCGCATGCCGGCGGCGCGGGCCGCGCGGGCGTCGTTTTCCGAGTCGCCGATCGCCACCACTTCGGTCGGATTCACGCCGAAGGCCTCCGCCACACGCAGCATGGGGTACGGATCGGGCTTGCGGTAGGCGAAGGCGTCGCCCGGGTAGACGAGGTCGAAATAGGTGTCCAGGCTGAGCTGCGCCAGCAGCGGTTGCGTGAAGTCGCGTGGCTTGTTCGTCACGCATGCCAGGGCGAGGCCCATGTCGCGCAGTGCCGCCAGCCCTTCACGCACGCCGTCATAGACGCGCACGTACTGGCCGTTGATGGCGATGTACGCGCGCTGGTAGGCATCCAGCGCCTCGGCGAAGCGGCTGTTGGCCTGGGCCGGCGGCAGGCGCGCGTCGAGCACGCGCCGCACGAGGTTCTCCGAACCCTTGCCGACGTAGCTGACGACTTCCTCCACCGGCATGTCCGGCGTGGCGCCGAGCGCCTCAAGCATGGCGTTGATGGCGGCGTGGAAGTCGCCGGCCGTGTCGACCATCGTGCCGTCCAGGTCGACGATGACGGCGCGCACGGGCCTGTGCATCAGGCCCCCACGCCCGCCAGCGCCTGGCGCAGTGCGCCGACCGTGCCGCGGTAGCCGCCGTCCGCATCGGGCTTGCCGAAGACGGCCGAACCGGCCACGAATGTGTCGGCGCCGGCCTGGGCGATCTCGGCGATGTTGTCGGCCTTCACGCCGCCGTCGATCTCCAGCAGGATCTTGCGGCCGCTCTTTTCCTGGTACGCATCGAGCTTCTGGCGCACGGCGCGCAGCTTGTTCAGCGCCTCGGGGATGAACGACTGGCCCCCAAAGCCGGGGTTGACCGACATGATCAGCACCATGTCCAGGCGGTCCATCACGTGATCCAGGTAATGCAGCGGCGTGGCCGGGTTGAAGACGAGGCCGGCCTTGCAGCCGTTGTCGCGGATCAGCGCCAGCGAGCGGTCGATGTGCTCGGACGCTTCCGGGTGAAACGTGATCAGGTCGGCGCCGGCCTTGGCAAAGTCGGGGATGATGCGATCGACCGGGCGCACCATGAGGTGCACGTCGATCGGCACCGGCTTGCCATCCTTTTGTGCGTGCGGCCGGATGGCCTCGCACACGAGCGGGCCGACGGTCAGGTTCGGCACGTAGTGGTTGTCCATCACATCGAAGTGGATCCAATCGGCGCCCGATTCGAGCACGCGGCGCACTTCTTCGCCCAGGCGGGCAAAGTCGGCGGACAGGATGGACGGAGCGATGCGGAAACCGGACGGGTCGATGGCGACAGGCATGATGGAGCGCTGATTGAACGCGGATGCAGGAAGAAGGCCGCCATTTTAGCCGGGTTCAGTGGCCCGGCCGCGCCTTGCCGCTGGTCCGGCCATGCCCCACAATGGGCGCCAATTCTGATTGTGGATCGACATGCCGAGCTACGAACTCACCGTCCAGGTCCGGACGCGCTATCTGCCGGAGCAATCCGAGCCGGAGCAGGGCAACTACGCTTTTGCCTACACCATCACCATCCGCAATACCGGCGACGTGCCGAGCCAGCTGATCTCGCGCCACTGGGTGATCACCGACGCCGATAACCGTGTGCAGGAGGTCAGCGGTCTGGGCGTGGTCGGTCACCAGCCGCTGCTGCCGCCGGGCGAATCGTTCGAATACACGAGCTGGGCGACCATCAACACACCCGTTGGGACGATGCGCGGCGAATACTTCTGCGTGGCCGAGGACGGCCACCGCTTCGAGGCGCCGATCCCCGAGTTTGCGCTGGCAATGCCGCGCATGCTGCACTGATTACGCTGAAGCCTTGGGCGGCTGCGAATCTTCCGGCTTGGCGTCGGTCGATTCCGAAGGACTGGAGCCCGAGCCCTGGCGCGACGGATGCTCGGGGGGCGCACGCAGCGGGCGAGGGTGCTTCTTGGCGCCCGACATCGTCCAGACCACGATGAAGATCAGCAGGAACAGCGCCACACCGGCCTCCAGGCCGAACAGCATCATAGGATGGTTTTCAAAGAATTCGCTCATGATCGACGGCGGGGTGCGCGGATGCGGGGCATTGTAGCCAAGCCCGCCGCCTCGCCGGACAGGATGAAACAGGCATGACAGCAGCAACTCCCGACGTATTGACGCCTGCCCGTGGCACGGCTTCGCGCCGATGGGCCGGCCTGGCCGCCACGCTCGTTGCCGCCCTGCTGGCGGCGTGCACCAGCGGCCCGCCGCCGCGCGTCGAAACGCCGCAGGCCCCCACCGGGACGCTGGGCGGCCATCTGACGCCCGCCACCTGGGCCGACGTGGCGGGCTGGACCGCCGACGATCTCGCCACCGCCTGGCCGGCGCTGCAATCCAACTGCCAGGCGATGAAGCGCCGCGCCGACTGGGCGCGCGTCTGTTCCGCCGGCTTGATGGTCGACGCTGGCGACCCGATCGCCATGCGTGTCTTCTTTGAGGAGAATTTCACGCCGTATCGCGTGGTGAAGGACGACGGCACCGACAGCGGTCTGATCACCGGCTACTACGAACCCCTGCTGCGCGGCTCGCGCTATCGGCACGGGCCGTACCAGACGCCGCTGTATCGCATGCCCGCCGCGTGGCGCGGCAAGACGCTGCCGGCGCGCGCGCAACTGATCCGCAGCCCGGCGCTGCAAGGCCAGGAAATCGTCTGGGTGGATGACCCGGTGGAGGCCGCGTTCCTGCAGATCCAGGGTTCCGGACAAGTCCAGCTGGAAGAGGGCGGCATCATGCGCCTGGGCGTGGGCGGCACCAACAACCAGCCGTTCCGCTCCTTCGCGCGCTGGCTGCTCGACATGGGCGAGATCACGCCTCAGCAGGCCACCATGCAGGGCATCAAGGCCTGGGCGCGGGCCAACCCCGCCCGCGTGGAAGAGATGCTCAACATCAACCCGCGCTACGTGTTCTTTGCCGAAACGCCAGGCAACACCGCCGGCCCGATCGGCAAGCTGGGTGTGCCGCTCACGGATGAGCGCTCGATTGCGGTGGACCCGACGTACATCCCGCTGGGCTCGCCGGTATTCCTGTCGACGACCAAGCCGCTGTCGGCCGAGCCGATCCAGAAGCTGGTGTTCGCGCAGGACGTGGGCTCGGCCATTCGCGGCGCTGTGCGTGCCGACTATTACTTCGGCCACGGCGACGCCGCCGGCGATCTGGCCGGGCGCATGAAGCAGGCCGGCCGCTTGTGGGTGCTGGTACCCAAAGGCGGCAGCGTCGGCGTCGCCGCCCGTTAATTCGCTCACGATCCTACGGCGGGGCCCGCTTGGCTCCGACTTGCCAAATGCGTGTTTGCCATACTGGTTGGTGCACCGCTGTGCTTTCTGAGCCGATCAGGCGCGTTCGCTACGGAGCGTGAGCCCGTTCCAGGGCGCGACCTATCCGCGCCGCAAGTCGACCACGCGGCGCGCCTTGCCGACGGAGCGCTCGATGCCACCGGTGGCCAGGATCTCGATCGCAGCAGTCACGCCGATCAGCGACTTGATGTCATGCGCCAGCTGGCGGCTCGCCGATGCGGCGGCGTCGGCCGGTGCGCCAAGGGCGGCCTCAATGCGCACCGTCAGCGTATCCAGCGGCCCCTCCTTGCCGAGCACGCATTGGTAATGCGGGGACAGCGCCGCGTGCTTGAGGATCAATTCCTCGATCTGTGACGGGAACACGTTCACCCCGCGCACGATCATCATGTCGTCGCAGCGGCCGGTGATCTTTTCCATGCGACGGAAGCCGGGCCGCGCGGTGCCGGGTAGCAGGCGGGTGAGGTCGCGCGTGCGGTAGCGCACCACCGGCATCGCCTCCTTGGTCAGCGACGTGAAGACCAGTTCGCCGAATTCGCCGTCGGGCAGCACGTTGCCGGTGTTCGGGTCGATGATCTCGGGGTAGAAATGGTCCTCCCAGATGGTCGGGCCGTCCTTGGTTTCGGCGCATTCGCTTGCCACGCCGGGGCCCATCACTTCCGACAGGCCGTAGATGTCCACGGCCGACAGCCCCATGCGGGCCTCGATGGCCGCGCGCATCTCGGGCGTCCAGGGCTCGGCGCCGAAGATGCCGATCTGCAGGCTGGATGCGGCGGGGTCCATGCCCTGGCGCTCGAATTCGTCCGCGATCGCGAGCATGTAGCTGGGCGTCACCATGATGATCTGCGGCTCGAAATCACGGATGAGCTGCACCTGCCGCTCGGTCTGGCCGCCGCCGAACGGAATCACCGTCAGACCCGCGCGCTCGGCGCCGTAGTGCGCACCCAGCCCGCCGGTAAAGAGGCCGTAGCCGTAGCTGACGTGGACCTTGTCCCCGCGCCGTGCCCCGGCCGCACGGATCGAGCGCGCGACCAGCCCGGCCCATGTCTCGATATCGGCCAGCGTGTAGCCGACCACCGTGGGTTTGCCCGTCGTGCCCGACGATGCGTGGATGCGCGCAATCCGGTCCTGCGGCACCGCAAACATGCCGAACGGATAGTTCTCGCGCAGATCGCTCTTGGTGGTGAATGGAAATTTGGCCAGATCGGACAGGGAGCCCAGGTCCGACGGGTGCACGCCGGCCGCATCGAACTTGGCCCGGTAGGCGGGCACGTTTTCATACGCGTGAGCCAGGCTGCGTTTCAGGCGTTCCAGCTGCAGTGCCTGGACGGCGTCGCGGCTGGCGGTCTCGATCGGGTCGAGAGGCAGGTCGGTCGAGCGGGGGCGCATGCAGGTCTCCTCCGGGGCGCCGTCGTGCGAACCTGCTTAAGATCGTACTTCGCGTCCCGATCTTGGCCCTGCGATGCGCACCGTACCCATGCACGGTGGCGCCTCTCGGGCCGAGTCGGGCCGCTCGCTACGGATCGTGAACAGGTTCTAGGGCGTCCTCTAATGATGGTGTGCGGTGTCGGGGGTCTTCTATCGCGTCGGACTACGGTTCCGGGCTGCCGGGAACAGGAATGACGTGGCCGCGAATCTGCGCGGACTTGCCGCGGAACATGGCCACCACCTCGTCGTTCTGATTCGACACGCGCACGTCGTAGACCCCGTGCCGGCCGGACAGGACCTGCTCGGCGGCCTCGGCGGTCAGCACGTCCCCGCCCTGCGCGGGCCGCAGGAATTCCACACTGCAGCCCGCCGCCACCGTGTTGTGATTGTGGCTGTTGCACGCAAAGGCAAAGGCGGAATCCGCCAGCGTGAAGATCAGCCCGCCATGGCAGGTGCGGTGCCCGTTGAGGAACTCGGGCCGCACCGTCATCGAGAGGCGGGCGTAGCCGGGCCCGACGGCCTCCAGCCGCATGCCCAGCCAGCGGGTGCAGGCATCGGCGTCATACATGGATCGGCAGGCGGCCTCGGCCAGCGCCTGCGCATCTTGGAGGGCAGTCTCGGTCACGCTGATCCCTTATTCGCCGGTGAAATGCGCCACGCGCTTGTTGAGGAAGGCGTCGACGCCCTCCGCGTAGTCCCTTGATCTGCCCAGTTCCCGCTGCAGATCGCGCTCCAGGTCCAGCTGCGCATCGAGCGATTGCGTGGGCGCGGCGTGCATGGCCCGCTTGATGGCGGCCAGCGCCCGGGTCGGCTGCTTGGCAAGGTGCTCGGCCATCGCGTGCACTTCGGTCATGAGGATCCTGGCGTCGTGGTACACGCCCCAGATGAGGCCCCAAGCCAGCGCCGTCTTGGCGTCGAGCTTTTCCCCCAGCATCGCCAGGCCCATCGCCCGCGCCACCCCGATGCGCTGCGGCAGGAACCACGTCCCGCCCGAATCCGGCAGCAGGCCGATCTTGACGAATGCCTGCAGGAAGCACGCATTCTCGGCCGCCAGCACGATGTCGCAGGCCAGCGCCAGGTTCGCACCCGCACCGGCCGCGACGCCGTTCACGGCGGCAATCACCGGCAGGGGCAGGGCACGCAGGCGGCGCACCAGCGGGTTGAACTGCTCGTCGATGAGTTGGCCCAGGTCGGTCATCTGCCCGGGCGTGAAACTGAGTTCGGAAAGATCCTGCCCCGCGCAGAAGCCGCGTCCGGCCCCGGTCAGGATCAGCGCGCGGGCCTTCTGGCGCTCGACCTTGTCCAGCGCGTCACGCAGTTCGCCGTGCATGGCGGCCGTGAAGCTGTTGAGCTGATCGGGCCGGTTCAACGTGATCGTGGCCACGTGTTCATGCCAGTCGAGCAGAATGCTGGGGCTCGTCATGATCTTGTCTCCTCCTCGGTCATCGGTTCATTGATTAACCGACCGGTTGGTCGGCTAATATTACATCCATTCCAACAGGAGCTTCCATGTCCTACGAAAACATTCTGGTCGAAACGCGCGGTCGTGTTGGTCTTGTTACGTTGAACCGGCCGAAGGCGCTCAACGCCCTCAACGATGCGCTCATGGATGAACTGGGCGCCGCGCTGCTCGCCTTCGATGCCGACGCGAACATCGGCGCCATCGTCATCACCGGCAGCGAAAAGGCGTTCGCCGCCGGCGCGGACATCGGCGCCATGGCCGACTACGACTTCGCCACCGTCTATAGGAATGAATACATCACGCGCAACTGGGAGACCATCCGCCGCATCCGCAAGCCGGTGATCGCCGCGGTGGCCGGCTACGCGCTGGGCGGCGGCTGCGAGCTCGCCATGATGTGCGACATCATCCTCGCCGCCGACACCGCCAAGTTCGGCCAGCCCGAAATCAAGCTCGGCACCATGCCGGGCGCAGGCGGTACGCAGCGCCTGCCGCGCGCCGTATCCAAGGCCAAGGCCATGGACCTGTGCCTCACGGCCCGCATGATGGGCGCCGAGGAGGCCGAGCGCGCCGGCCTGGTCTCCCGCGTCATTCCCGCCGACAAGCTGCTCGACGAAGCCATCCAGGCCGCGGAAACCATCGCTGGCTTCTCCTTGCCCGCCGTCATGATGATCAAGGAGTCCATCAATGCGGCTTATGAGACCACGCTGACCGAGGGCGTGCACCTGGAGCGCCGCCTGTTCCATGCCACGTTCGCCACGGAAGACCAGAAAGAAGGCATGCGCGCCTTCCTCGAAAAACGGGCGGCCGCCTTCAAGCACCAATAAGCAGGGCCGGCGAAGCGTCTCTTCGGGAATACCCGAGTAACTGTCTCGGGTATGCTGGGTGCGGTTTTGGGGCGGCTGGAAAGCCCGCGAGCCAAGCTCTGGACTGGGCTCGCGGGCTTTTTTCATGGCTGCGTCATCAGCGCGTCACGACAAAGGTGTTGCCAAGCTCCGGAAACCCCCCTAATATTCGCCCCTCGCTGCACGACGCAGCGCCGAAACGAAAGCG
>NZ_LWRX01000043.1:0-1372 GCF_001683835.1 Ralstonia sp. RL
ACCGATTTCGCGGCGCTGGCGCGCGCGCTGGGAGCGCAGGCGCACACCATCCGCGGCACGGCCGACCTGGATGCGCTCGACATCGACGCGATCTGCAGCCGCCAGGGGCCGACCCTGCTCGACGTGCACATCGATCCGGAACAGGTGCCGCCGATGAATCTGCGCATGCGGATCCTGGGAACGGCGCCGTGAGCGCGCAACTTCAGAGCCTGTTCAGTGTCTTTTTGGTGCATGCCAAAAGACACTGAACAGGCTCTTAACACCATGAAACTCGAAGGCAAGACCATCCTCATCACCGGCGGCACGAGCGGCATCGGGCTGGCCACGGCCATGCTGTTCCAGCGCGAAGGCGCGCAAGTGGCCGTGACCGGCCGCGATAGCGAAAACCTGGAACGGGCGCGGCGGGAGCTGGGCAGCCAAGCGCTGGTCCTGCCCAGCGACGCCGGCAGCCTGGCCGACATCGATGCGCTGATGCGGCAGCTCAAGGATCGCTTCGGCCGGCTCGACGTCCTGTTCGCCAATGCGGCAATCGCCAAGCCGGTGCCGTTCGAGGCGGTGACCGAGGCGTGTTTCGACGAAACCATGGACATCAACTGCAAGGGCGTGTTCTTCACGATCCAGAAGGCCCTGCCCCTGTTCGGCGCTTCCGCATCCGTGATCGTCACGACGTCCATCGCCAATCGGAAGGCATCCGCGCCGTTCGCCGCCTATGGCGCCAGCAAGGCGGCCCTGCGCTCGCTGGTGCAGTCGCTGAGCGCGGAACTGATCGGGCGCGGCATCCGCATCAACGCGATCAGCCCGGGGCCGATCGCCACGCCGATGTTCGACCGCTTCGGCCTGCCCGAGGAGGTGATGCAGGCGAGAAAGCGCGACATCGCGCAGAAGTCGCCGCTCAAGCGTTTCGGCGCGCCGGAAGAGATCGCGCAAGTCGCGCTGTTCCTCGCCTCCGACGCATCGTCCTACATCGTCGGCGAGGAAATCGTGGTCGACGGCGCCATGCGCTTCGTCTGAGGGAAATGAGCATGAGCGACATCGATCCGGCACATCGCGTCCATACCCGCATCTGGCAGGAAGAGCCCGAGCCCGGCAATCCGTTCGCCACCCGCGCCGCCTATTGCCGCGGCTATGACGTGTTCGGGCAAATGGTCGGCCGTGCGCGCTGGGTCGAGATGCTGGTGCTGCTGCTGCGCGACGAGCTGCCCGGCCGGGCGGCGCTGGACATGCTGGAGGCGCTGGCCGTCGCGCTGGCCAATCCGGGGCCGCGCGACGCGTCGGTGCATGCCGCGATGTGCGGCGGCGTCGGCGGCTCGACCGCGGCGGCATCGCTGATTGCCGCGCTGTCGGTCGGGGCCGGCCGTCACGGCGGGGCGCG
>NZ_LWRX01000173.1:0-5601 GCF_001683835.1 Ralstonia sp. RL
TGATCGCCTCGATGTCGCCCACGAAGCCGATGTCGATGAACTGGCCGGGGTTCTCGCGGTCCGGCATCTTCAGCTTGCGGGCGCGGATCAGGCCGCCGTCCTTGCCGGTCAGGCCGACTGCCTGGCCGCCGTACTGGTTGATCAGCATGACGATGTCCTGCTGGACTTCGCCACCGAGCACCCATTCGACCACTTCCATGGTCTGTTCGTCGGTCACGCGCATGCCCTGGATGAAGGTGCCCGTCTTGCCGACCTTCTTCAGCGCTTCGTCGATCTGCGGGCCGCCGCCGTGCACCACCACCGGATTCATGCCGACCAGCTTGAGCAGGATCACATCGCGCGCGAAGCCGTGCTTGAGCTTTTCTTCCGTCATGGCGTTGCCACCGTACTTGATGACGATGGTCTTGCCGTGGAACTTGCGAATGTAAGGCAGCGCCTGCGCGAGAATCTCAGCCTTCAGCGCCGGCGCGATGTGCGCGAGTTCGGGGGCGAGGCCAGCAGGGTCGGGGGCAGCAGCAGAAGCGGTCATGACGGTGACATCCGGTTTGGGCGGGTATGATGGAACGCCGAATGTCGCCTGCAACACATAAAAACGAAGCAGCCCATTTTCGGCAGGCGCGATTTTACAAGAAAAGGCGCTACGGTCTGGCGGCGCACCTTGCGTGCCTGCCGCACCGTTGCAGGCAAAGAACACATGGCCATCACACCCGACCAGCTCGAGGCGCTACGCCCGCACCTGCAGCGCTTTGCACAGCTCCAGTTGCGGGATACGGCACTCGCCGAGGACGTGGTGGCCGACACCCTTCTCGCCGTGCTCGAACATCCCGAGCGCTTTGCCGGCAACGCGTCGCTCAAGACGTACGTGATCGGCATCCTGAAGCACAAGATCGTCGATGCGATCCGCTCCGGTCGGCGCGAAGTGCGCGTCTCGCTGCTTGCCGGAAGCGAGTCGGACGAAGCCGGCATGCGCTCCGACGAAGCCGTCTTCGACACCCTGTTCGCCGCCGACGGCCATTACGTGAGCCCGCCGTCGGACTGGGGCAACCCCGACGCGGCGTTGTCGCGCCGCGAATTCTTCGACGTGCTGCAGATGTGCGTCGATCGCCTGCCCCCGCGCGTGGGCCGCGTCTTCATGATGCGCGAATGGCTGGAGCTCGAAACGGACGAGATCTGTCAGGAATTGCAGATCACGGCGACCAATGCCTGGGCACTGCTCTATCGTGCCCGCATGCGCCTGCGCGAGTGCCTGGACCTGCACTGGTTCGGCCATCAACCGAGCCAGGCCTGACCAAGGACCACCATGCCGAACCGTTGGGGAATGCTGACCTGCAAAGAGGCGCACCGTGCGCTGGTGAGCCGGATGGACCGCGAGCTATCCACCGGCGAGCGGCTGCGGCTGCGCGTGCACCTGATGGCGTGCGACGCATGCACGCGGTTCTCGCAGCAGATGGGGCTGCTGCGCGAGGCCATGCATCGCCTCGGCCAGGACGATGACGGAGCCGCGCGCTGATGACGCCCAACACGGCCTGCGCGATCTGCGGTGCGGAGCTGCGCTGCGGCGCCATCGGCGATGGCACGCGGCCCGACGCGACGTGCTGGTGCATGCACGAGGAAAAGCTGCCCGCCGCCGCGCAGCGGCTCGGTCAGGGCTGCCGATGCCAGCGCTGCCTGCGCGAAGCCATCGCCCAGACGCGCGCAGCGGCCGATTTGCGCTGATTCACGCGTCCTTGCTGTCTTCGTCCAGCGTGCGCAGTGCGCGGCGGACATCGGCCCGGCCACGCTGACGTTCGGCGTGGCCGCTGGCGGTGTGGGCGCCGGCCTTGCGGCCGCGTGCGAGCGGCACCAGGACATTGCGCGGGCGCGCCGTGCCGGCCCGCGTGGAAGGTTCGATGCGAAAGGTCAGTTTCTGGCGAGTGCCAAGCGTCTTGTTGGCCATGGACTCCATTCCCTGCGATCTGCAAGGCCCGCAGCGCCGATCCGCCGGCGGCCCTCAATGTTGATGTTCGCCGCCGTGATCGTGGTGCTTGGCGGGCATGTTGCCTGCGGTGAGGTCGCGCACCTTGGCATCCACCTTCTGCTCGACGATGCGCTTGTCTGCGAGTTCGATCCTGAGCGTGAGCGGCACGGTGGTGTCCTTGACCAGCGGTTGCTTCACGTCCATGAGCATCACGTGATACCCCCCCGGCTTGAGCTGCACGGCCTGGCCCTTGGGCAAGTCCAGCGAGGGCAGCGCGCGCATGCGCATCACGTTGCCTTCCATCTTCATTTCGTGGATTTCAGCCGTGGCGGCCACGGGCGTCGAGACGCCGACCACCTTGGCCCCCTCCGCCGACTGCAGCGTCATGAAAGCGCCGCTGGACGTCTGGCCCGGCACCGTGCCGCGCACCCACGGGTCCTGCACGGTCACCTGCGCAAGCGCTGCCGTACCGGCAAGCAGGCCGGCGGCCAGCACCGCCACACGGGCAGAACAACGGATCGATCGGGACGTCATCATGAAAGCTCCTGTCGAGACTAACGTGCTGCGCATTAAAGCACAGCGCCTCTGCCGTGATAGGTTGCATGCACAATTGTGCGGCCGATTGACGCATCGTCGTCCTGAGAACCGCCGGGTGCGCACGTTTACACTTATTCGCCATGCTTTCCACCCTCTCGCTCGCCGCCCCGCTGATCGACGCGTCCAGTCTACGCCGCCTGTTCTGGCTGCGATGGAGCCTGCTGGGCACGCAACTGATCCTGATGCTGCTCGCGCCGATGGTCTTCGGCGTGCAGCTGCCGGTGGTGCCGCTGCTGAGCGTGATGGGCCTGCACGCGCTGTTCAACGTGCTGACCGGCTGGCGCGTGCGGCGCAACCCGCCCGTGCAGCACATCGAGATCACCGTGCAGCTGCTGGTGGACCTGAGCGCGCTGTCTGCGCTGCTGTACTTCACGGGTGGGGCGACCAACCCGTTCGTCTCGTTCTATCTGCCGGCGCTGGCCATTGCCGCGGCCATGCTGCCGATTGCCCACGTGGTCGGCCTGACGCTCTATGCACTGGCGGCCTACAGCATGATGCTTGGCAACTACATCCCGCTGAAGCTCGCCAACCAGGCCGATGGGGTGGCGTATCACCTCGCTGGGATGTGGATCGATTTCGTGGCGAGCTGCGCCATGATCGCGGGCTTCACGGCCCGCCTGTCCGCGGCGCTGCGCGAGCGCGACGCGCAGTTGACCGAGGCGCGCGAGCGGCTGCTGCGGGAGCAGCGCATCGAAGCACTGATGGCGCAAGGCGCCAGCGTGGCGCACGAGATGGGCACGCCGCTGTCCACGGTAGCCGTCATCACGGGCGAGCTGCAGCACGATGCGAAGCAGCCGAACTCGCCGCTGGCACCCTACCGCGAAGACCTGCGCGCCATCGAGCAGCAGCTCGAACTGTGCCGCGCCGCCCTCGCCCGGCTGCAGCGCAAGGCCAACGACGGCGCGCCGGAACCGCTTGGCCAGTGGCTGCCCGAGTTCACCCAGACGTGGCAACTGCGCCATCCCGATATCCGTCTTCACACCGAGACCTCGCCGGCGGCGCAGGCGGTGGAACTCGACCCGGTGAACGTGGGCCAGATCCTCACCATCCTGCTCGACAATGCGGCGCGCAGCCAGCAGCAGGCCGGCCGCGACCAGGTGCCGCTGCTGCTCACCGCCAGGATCGACGCCACGCCCGATGTCTTGCGCGATGCGCCGCGGCAGATCGTGCTGTCGATCGTCGATACGGGGCTGGGACTGCCCGAAGACCTGCGCACATCGCTGGGCCGTACGCCGGTGCCGAGCCGGCACGGCGGTCATGGCATCGGCCTGTACCTGGCCTCCACCACGGCGCGACGGCTGGGCGGCACCGTGGTGCTGCGCCCGAACCCGCCGCAGGGCGCGATCGCCGAACTGCGGCTGCCGATCGGTGGTCCGAAAGAACACGCAACGGCGCACATCATCGGTGCGCCGACCCTCTTCACATAACGCGACCGTTCCACGCGGCCCGGAGAACGCCATGCAGCAACCCGCCCCCTTCCTCATCCTCGACGATGACGACGTCTTCGCGCAGACACTCGCGCGCGCCCTCACGCGCCGCGGCTTTGCACCGCAGATCGCCCACACGGGCGGCGAAGCGCTGGCGCTGGCGCGCCAGACGCGCTTCGCCTATGTCACCGTCGACCTGCATCTGGCCGCCAGCGACAAGGGCCTGATGCCGCATGGCGGCACCGATTCCGGCCTGCACTGGATCGCCCCGCTGCGCCAGGCGCTGCCCGACGCGCGCATGCTGATCCTGACCGGCTACGCGAGCATCGCGACCGCCGTGCAGGCCGTGAAACTGGGTGCCGATGACTATCTCGCCAAGCCGGCGAACGTGGATTCGATCCTGCTGGCCTTGCAGGTAGGGGTGTCCGAAGCGGTCGCGGAGCAAACGATGGAAAACCCCACACCGCTGTCGGTTGCACGGCTGGAGTGGGAGCACATCCAGCGCGTGCTGGCCGAGCACAACGGCAACATCTCGGCCACCGCGCGCGCACTCAACATGCACCGCCGCACACTGCAGCGCAAGCTGGGCAAGCGCCCGGTGGCCAAGTAGCCGCCGTCGCCGACCGCTCACCAGGTCGTGTCGCGCTCCCACGCCTTGAGTTCGTCTTCGGCGCGCTCCTTGGTGTAGCCGTAGCGCTCCTGGATCTTGCCGGCAAGCTGGTCGCGCTTGCCGCGGATCACGGTCAGGTCATCGTCGGTCAGCTGGCCCCATTTCTCCTTGACCTTGCCCTTGACCTGATCCCATTTACCTTCGACTTGGTCCCAGTTCATCACGTCCTCCGTTTCGGTTGAGACAAGACAGGGGCGGCCTGCGGGCCGCCCGATTGAAAACCGTCGTGCGGCCCAGGCTTACTTCTTGTACTTGGCCGCCACGTCGTTCTGGCACTTCGACTTGGCATCGCCGGACATCGCATCGCAGCGTTCCTTGGCGGCCTTGTAGTTGGCGTCGTTGGTGTCCTTGACGGCATCGCGGCGCGCTTCGCTCACGTCCTTGGCGTTGCCCGTGGCCTTGGCGTGGCTCACCTCTTCGCCGCTCTTGGCGCGCGTGTAGGCTGCCTTGGCGTCCTTCACGCAGGTGTCCTTGTCGTTGCCCTTGAGCGCATCGCACTTCGTCTTGGCGACGTCGTAGTCGGCCTCGGCCTTTTCCTTGGCAGCGTGGTCGCGAGCCGCTTCGGTGCCGTCGCGTTCAGCCTTGGCGTTGGCTTTGGCGACGTTGTAATCGCCCTTGGCCTGCGCGCGGCAGACATCGCGGTCGTTGCCCTTCATCGCGTCGCATTTGTCCTTGGCGGCCTTATAGTTGGCGTCGGCCTGCTTGACGGCGTTGTCGTAGGCCGTGCGTTTGGCATCGTTCGGCGCGGATGCCGTCGCGGGCCCGGTAGGCGCCGGCGTGACCTGAGCATGGGCAATGCCCAACGGAGCGCAGGCAAGCACGCAGCACAGGGCCAGGCGTTGGATCGGTTTCATACGCTTTTCTCCTTGTCGTGGTGTTGGGATCGCGCACGCAAAGTGCGCGGCGCGCATTGTCCTAGCGGCAACATCCATTCAGCAGATAACGGGCCC
>NZ_LWRX01000002.1:0-15142 GCF_001683835.1 Ralstonia sp. RL
TTCAGGTACTAGCGGGTAACTCCGTGGAGGTTCGAGTCCTCTCCTGGGCACCAGAGTTTAGGAACGGCGCAACGCAAGTTGCGCCGTTTTTCTTTTCCGAAGCCAGATCGTTGTTCAGTAGCTGACGCGGCATTCCGCGAAGGGCGAGAGGCATTGTGTCTCGGCTATCGTGCCGGGGCCCGGCCGGATGCACCGGTCTCAGCAGCCCCAGACGCTGGGTGGGTTCGACGCCTGGCGCATCGATCAAGGCACGCCACGCTTCAACTGACCGCGCACGCTGCAATTGGCGATACTGCAAAGCCAATCCGTGCGCGGGTTTCGAGCCAATGTTGCAGCCCGTGACGTGAGGTTACCGAAGTGGCACGCACGACGCAAGCCGCACAACCCTCCCGCTCCAACCTCACATCCACCGAATGCCGAATCAAACCGGGGGCGCCTCTCCATTGCCGGCCGTACGCGCCTTGCCGCGCTTGATCCAGGCGGCGAGGTTGTGTGGGCGCAGCGTGTCGTATTCCTCGAACGGCTGGTGGATCCACGGGTTGGTCGGCAGGAACTGCACGGCGTAATCCGGTTTGATCTTTGAGCATGCCTTGTGCCACAGCACGGCGGTACGCACCTCCGTCACCGCCGGATAACGCTCCTTCAGGTGACGCCCGACGCGCTCCAGCGTGACGCCAGAATCGACCAGGTCGTCGACCAGCAGCACGCGGCCGGACAATTCACCGCGCGTCATCGTGATGTACTGGGCAATGTCCAGGTCGCCCTGCTGCGTGCCCGCCGCCTCCCGATAGCTGCTCGTCGCCAGGATCGCCAGCGGCAGGTCGTAGATGCGCGAGAGCTGGTCGCCCACGCGCAACCCGCCACGTGCCAGGCACAGGATCTTGTCGAACTTCCAGCCCGACTCGTGCACGACCAGCGCCAGACGTTCAATCAGGCCATGGTAGTCATCCCAGGACACCCACAGGTGCGCGTCGTCGTTGATCGGCTGGTTCATCGTGTTCCTCTTCCTAACGTAAAGGCGGCATGCATGCCGCTGTCGTGTTCTCTATGTTCAACAAAAGCGCGCCGCCCAATGCAAATTCGCCCGGCGAATCACCGGGCGAATCTGGGCGGTACGCGCGCGTCAGTCCTTGTACGGATGACGCAGCAGGATGGTCTCGTCGCGATCGGGGCCCGTCGAGATCATGGCAATGGGAATGCCGGCCACTTCTTCGACGCGCTTCAGGTAGGCCTGCGCGGTTTCGGGCAGCGCGCTCCATTCCTTCAGGCCGAAGGTGGAGGTGTTCCAGCCCGGGAACTCTTCGTAGATCGGCTGGCAGCGCGCCACGGCGTCCGACCCGCGCGGGAGGATGTCGACCTCCTTGCCGTCGAGCGTGTAGCCGACACACAGCTTGATGGTTTCCAGGCCGTCGAGCACGTCGAGCTTGGTGATGCACAGGCCCGACACACCGTTGATCTGGATCGCGCGGCGCAGCGCAGCGGCATCGAGCCAGCCGGTGCGGCGCGGGCGGCCCGTGACGGAGCCGAACTCCTTGCCGACATTGGCCAGGCGCACGCCGATCGGGTCCTGACGCGCCGGGTTGTCAGCGTCATACAGTTCGCTCGGGAACGGGCCGGAGCCCACGCGCGTGCAGTACGCCTTTGTGATGCCAAGGATGTAATGCAGCTGGCCCGGACCCACACCGGCACCGGCAGCGGCGTTGCCCGCCACGCAGTTGCTCGAGGTGACGAACGGATACGTACCGTGGTCGATATCGAGCAGCGTGCCTTGCGCGCCTTCGAACATCAGGTTCTTGCCGGCGGCGTTGGCAGCGAACAGCTCAGCCGACACGTCAGCCACCATCGGCTTCAGACGTTCCGCGTACGACAGCATTTCGTCCAGCGTCTGCTGGAAGTCCAGTGCCGGATGGTTCAGGTATTGCGTGAGAACGAAGTTGTGGAAGTCCAGGTTCTCGCGCAGGCGCTCGGCAAAATAGCCCGGGTCGAACAGATCCTGCACACGCAGCGCGCGGCGCGCAACCTTGTCCTCGTATGCCGGGCCGATACCGCGGCCGGTCGTGCCGATCTTGCTCGCGCCGCGCTTGAGTTCGCGCGCCTTGTCGATGGCAACGTGGTACGGGAGGATCAGGTTGGTCGCTTCGGAAATGCGCAGGCGGTTCTGCACCTGCACACCGGCCGATTCCAGCTCGTCGATTTCCTTGAACAGCGCCTCGGGCGAGAGCACGACGCCGTTACCGATATAGCACGCAACACCATCGCGCATGATGCCCGATGGAATCAGACGCAGAATCGTCTTCTTGCCGCCGATGATGAGGGTGTGGCCTGCGTTATGTCCGCCCTGGAAACGAACCACGCCTTGCGCATGATCGGTCAGCCAATCGACGATTTTCCCTTTACCTTCGTCACCCCACTGGGTGCCGATGACGACGACGTTGCGTCCTTGGCTCACTGCTGGTGCGGACATGTTGAATTTGCAGATGGGTTAAAAACGTATTCTACCCTTGTTGCCGGGGGCTTCCCCGAAATTGCAGGGTACTTACAGAACGTTATGCAACACCTTCAGGCTGAAGCGTTGCGGGGCTTGACGATCCAGCGGCCACCCTCGTCCACCAGTTGGCGGTCGTAGGCGAACTCATCCAGATCCTCAGGATGACCTGGGAGCGACTGGATGACGATCTCGCCGGCCGCACGCAACGCGGCAATCGCCTCGCGCAGCTTGGCGTCGCCAGACCAGGGTGCGTGGATGGCGGCGGCGCGCGCCTCGACGGGGGAAATTCCGGCGACTTCGCGCAAGTCCAGCGAGAAGCCGGTTGCCGGGCGGGCACGGCCGAATGCCTGGCCCACCTTGTCGTAGCGGCCGCCGCGCGCCACGGCGTTCGGCACACCGGCGACGTAGGCCGTGAACATCACACCGCTGTGGTAGTGGTAACCGCGCAGGTCGGCCAGGTCGATGTTGACCGTAGCGCCGCCGGCGCGCTCGGCCAGCGTCGCCAGATCGTCCAGCGCACGGCTGATCGCCGGGAGGGGCGGCAGCTGCTTACGTGCCAGATCGAGCACATCGAGCCCGCCGTACAGGGACGGCAGCAGGTTGATCGCATCGCGTTGCGCGACCGGCAACTCCGCCGTAACGGCACGCAGCGCCGGCGCGTCCTTGGACGCGAGCGCGGCGAACAGATCATCCCGCATGCTGGACGCCACGGGAGATTGCTCGAGCAAGGCCGCGACCACACCCACATGGCACAGATCCAGACGCACGTCCGCCAAGCCGGCCGCCGACAGCGCGGCCAGCATCAGATCCTGGATTTCCAGGTCGGCTTCCAGACCGGCGTGCCCGTAGATTTCGGCGCCGATCTGCAGCGGCTCGCGCGTGACGTGGAAGCCGCTCGGACGCGTATGGAGCACGGACCCTGCATAGCAGAGGCGCGTCACGCCGGCGCGGTTCAGCAGGTGGGCATCGATACGGGCGACCTGCGGCGTGATGTCGGCGCGCAAGCCAATCGTGCGTCCCGAAAGCTGATCGACGAGCTTGAAGGTCTTCAGATCCAGATCGTGGCCGGTGCCCGAGAGCAGCGACTCGATGTACTCCAGCATCGGTGGCATGACGAGCTCGTAGCCGTAGGTGCGGAACAGGTCGAGCATGCGGCGGCGCAACTCTTCAATCTTGCGCGCCTCGGAAGGCAGCACGTCGGCAATGGATTCAGGCAGCAACCAATTGGTCGGCATGGCGGTCTCGCTCGGGAATCGAGGGTCAGCGGAAATTCGTGAAAAGGCAGGAAGTTGGCTAGCGATGCAGCAGCCGCAGCAGGATCAGCCCCGCCGCCATCGACACCAGGCCAACCACGCGCAGCTTTTCATCGGGCAGCTCGGTCAGCATCTGGAAAGCACGGCGCCAGGCCTGCGGCGCCACGAACGGCAGGATGCCCTCGAACACGAGCACCAGCGCGCAGGCAGCCAGCAAGACGGAGGGGAGTGACTCTTCCATGGGATACAGGGGGCGAACGAACAAAACCCCGGCAAGCCGGGGTCTGTCCGCCTCAATCGATCAACAGCGCATTGTACTAGCGATGGCGCCCCGTCTGGGCAGCCGGCGCCGCCGCGTTGCCGCCGTCGGGGCTGCGCATGTACTTGAAGAAATCGCTGTTCGGCTGCAGCACCATCACGTCCTTACGATCGCGGAACGATGCGCGGTACGCCTCCATGCTCCGCCAGAACGCGGCGAACTGCGGGTCGCGGCCGAAAGCCTCGGCATAGATGTCGGCGGCGCGCGCATCGCCTTCACCCTTGATCTTCTGGGCATCCCGGTACGCATCGGCAAGCACGACCTCGCGCTGGCGATCGGCATCGGCGCGGATCTTCTCGCCTTCGGCGGCGCCCGTGGAGCGCAGCTCGTTGGCCACGCGCTTGCGCTCCGCCTCCATGCGGCGGTAGACGGATTCGGTCACGCTCGCCAGCAGGTCGACGCGCTTGAGCCGCACGTCGATGATGTCCACGCCGACCGACTTTCCATACTCCTGCACGCCCTTGAGGATGCTCTGCATCACGGCTTCGCGGTCTGTGGAGACCACGTCGGACACCGTGCGCCGCGCAAACTCATCGCGCGCGATGGAGTTGATCTTCTGCGTCATGCTGTCCTGCGCGAGGCGGTTGTCGCCCTTGAAGCTGACATAGAACAGCCGCGGATCCGACACTCGCCACTTGACGAACCAATCCACCAGCAGGTTCTTCTTCTCGGCCGTGATGAAGCGGTCGGCCCCGGCCACATCGATGGTCTGCAGGCGCTTGTCCATGAACACCACGTTCTGCAACGGCGGTGGCAGCTTGAAGTGCAGGCCCGGCTCCTGGATGACCTGCTTGATCTCACCAAAGGCGAACACGACGGCGTAGCGCCGTTGATCCACCACGAATACCACCGACGACAATATCGCCAGGGCAATGACCAGCGCCACGAAGGCGGAAATCAGACGGTTCATGTGCCCTCCTCTCAGCGCGAATCGCGGTCACGGTTGCGCAGCGCCTCGCGCGAGCGCGAGTCGGCGTCGGTTGCCGGTGACGGATTGGAAGGCGTCGGCACACTCTGCGCCGAGCCGCTGTCCTGCGGCGAAGCCCCGGGTGTCGTGGGCGGATGCGAGCCACCCTGCGTCTGCGCGATGAGCTTGTCCAGCGGCAGATACAGCAGGCTGCCATTGCTCTGGTCGACCATCACCTTGGTCGCGTTGGCGTAGATGTCCTGCATGGTCTCCAGATAGATGCGGTCGCGCGTCACTTGCGGCGCCTTCGCGTACTCGCGCTGCACTGAGGCAAAGCGCGCGGCATCGCCTTCGGCACGCGCGGTCACACGGGCCTTGTAACCCTGCGCTTCCTCAACGAGCCGCGCAGCCGTACCCTTGGCACGCGGCACGACGTCGTTGGCGTACGCCTGGCCTTCGGAAATCGCGCGCTCGCGATCCTGTCCGGCCTTGGTCACATCGTCGAACGCGGCCTGCACCTGTTCAGGCGGCTGCACGCTCTGCACGTTCACGCTGAGAATGCGGATGCCAGTCTTGTAGGCCGACAGGATGCGCTGGATCGACTCCGCCAGATTGCGGCTCACGGCATCGCGCCCCTCGTACAGCACGGCGTCCATCTTGTTGCGACCGACGATCTCGCGCACGGAGGTTTCGGCGGCCTGCGTCACGAGTTCCTCATCGCCGCCGCGATCGGTACGGTTGTAGAACAGGTATTCGACCGGATCGGCAATGTTGTACTGCACGGAGAAACGCACGTCGACGATGTTCTCGTCCTGCGTGAGCATCGAGGAATCCTTCAGATTCGTATCCTTGATCTGCGTGGTGCGGCCGATCTCGAGCGTACGCACGCCCGACAGGTTGACGACCTCGTGCGACTCGATCGGATACGGCAGGCGCCAGTTGATACCCGGCGTCGCCAGGTACTTGAACCGGCCGAACTGCAGGATCACGCCCGTCTGGCCTTCCTGCACGATGAAGAAGCCGCTCGCGAGCCACAGGCCCACGAGCACCGCCACCAGCACACCGATGCCCAGGCCGGAGGTACCGCGCCCGCTACCCGGGCGAAGCGGCGTCGGACCGCCGTTGCCGTTGCCGCCTTCCTTGCGGCCGAACAGGTTGTTCAGCCGGCGGTTGAAGTCGCGCCACAGCTCGTCGAGGTCAGGCGGGCCATCCTGGGGCGGCTTGCTTTGACGCTTCGGTTCGTCCTTGTCTTCGCGCTCGGCATTGTCGTCGCCGCGACCCCAGCGGGGATCATTCAGCGAAAGCAGCACGCGCAAGCGGTGCCACAAGCCTCGCACCGGCTTGGGCGGGACCATGGAAGAAAGCTGGGTCGAAATCTCGGGCATGAGCGGTCGGGCTTGTCCTGATTGTCTGACTGCGAAAGAGTAACGGGGCATTCTATCAGCCCTGTTCGTCACCTTCGGCGGAAGCGCCGTGGCGCCGCAAGCTTTGCGACAGTTCGTCACGCTGCTCCGAAGACGCATCGCGACGGCTGTCGAAGCGCAGATCGAATTCACCACCGTCGGGTGCCGGATGCTCGCGCAGGCGAATGGCGGTTTCCACCAGCGCTTCGCGCAGCAGATCCAGCCCCGCGCCCTCGATGGCAGACACGAACACGCGGCGCACCGCCCCCGCTTCGTTGCGTTCGATGCGTGGGCCCTGGGCGCGCAGTTCCTCGGCGGCGTCGATCTTGTTCATCACCAGGATCTGCGGAATGCCGCTGGCGTCGATTTCTTCGAGCACGCGGTTCACCTGCTCCATCTGCTCATGCTTGACGGCGCTGGCAGCATCCACCACATGCAGCAGCACATCGGCGTGTACGGTTTCTTCCAGCGTGGCGCGGAAGGCCGCGACCAGCTGCGTGGGCAGATCGCGAATGAACCCCACCGTGTCCGACAGCACCACGTTGCCGAGCCCTTCCAGATAGAGCCGCCGGGACGTCGTGTCGAGCGTGGCGAACAACTGGTTGGCGGCATAGGCGCGCGCCTTGGTCAGCGCATTGAAGAGCGTCGACTTTCCCGCGTTGGTATAGCCGACCAGCGAAACCGAAAACGCATCGTTGCGGCTGCGCGCGCGGCGCTGCGTATCGTGTTGGCGTTGCAGCTTGTCGAGCTCCGCCGAGAGCCGCTTGGCACGTTCGTCCAGCATCCGGCGGTCGAGTTCGAGCTGACGCTCGCCGGGGCCGCCACGCATGCCGATCCCGCCCTTCTGGCGCTCCAGGTGGCTCCAAGCCCGCACCAGCCGCGAGGCCTGATAGCGCACGCTCGCGAGCTCCACCTGCACCTTGCCGACGTGGCTCTGGGCGCGCTGGCTGAAGATGTCGAGGATCAGGCCGGTCCGGTCCACGACGTGGCGACCGAAGAAGCGCTCAAGATTGCGCTGCTGGGCCGGGCTCAGGGCATGGTTGAAGATGACGATCTCGGCATCTTCCTCGTCTGCGGCGATCTTGACCTCTTCCGCCTTGCCGGCGCCGATGAACAGTGCGGCATCGGGCCGGGAACGTTTGCCCGTGACCGCGCGCACCGGGTCAGAGCCGGCCGTGGACGCCAGCAGCGCCAGTTCACTCAGACTTTCCTGGAAATCGTGTTTGCCGAAATCGACGGCGACCAGAATGGCGCGTGTCGGCTCCGAGCTGGAGGTGGGATGAGATGCCAAGCGGGGAAATGAAGTACGGGAGAAGCAGGGATGGGAGCGTCCCGCCGCGCGGACGGCGGCGGGAGCGAGGCAGAATCAGGCGTCGGACGCTTCGTCCACGCGGAAATTCACGGCACGAGCCGGCACCACGGTGGAGATCGCATGCTTGTACACCATCTGCGTCACGGTGTTGCGCAGGAGGACGACATACTGGTCGAACGACTCGATATTGCCTTGCAGCTTGATACCGTTGACGAGATAGATCGACACCGGCACATGCTCCTTACGCAGCGCATTCAGAAACGGGTCTTGTAGCAATTGCCCTTTGTTGCTCATGGCACACTCCAGATTTATAGGTTTAGTGATGGGTTATGGGGCTCGGAAGCCCTGGTTCAAGCAGGCGACGCAAAAAAAGTTCGTCAAAAGAGTCGGCCAGACGCGTCCAAACGACGCCGATGGCGCCTGAGGCGCCATGTCTCGAGAATTTAGCCTTAGAAATCAGGGAAAGCAAACGGAAAACCGGCGACTCCGCCATGTGAAATGGCTCAGCCGGTCGGCGGGTCCCCCTTTTGATCGCCCCTTCGTCACACGCTCCTCTTGTCGAGCGCCTCCTGCCCGGTGCTCAATCCTTGGATTGGGCGTAGGGGTTTTTGTTCGTGCGGAATTCAATTCGCAGCGGGGTGCCCTTCAGCTGGAACGCATCGCGGAAGCGGCCCTCGAGGTAGCGTCGATAGGTTTCCGGGATGTTCGACAGCGCATTGCCGTGGATCACCACGATCGGCGGATTGGAGCCGCCCTGGTGCGCATAGCGCAGCTTCGGGCGCGAAACGCCTGCGCGGCGCGGTTGCTGGAACTCGACCGCCTCCTGCAGCACGCGCGTGAGCTTGGGCGTCGGCAGCTTGATCATGGCGGCCGCATAGGCGTCGTCCACCGACTTCATCAACGCGCCGATGCCCGTGCGCTGCTTGGCGGAAATGTAATGGACGTTGGCAAACGACAGGAACTGCAGCTTGCGCTCCAGATCGTGCTTGATGCGGTCACGCGCATGGCCGGACAGGCCGTCCCACTTGTTCACCCCGATCACCAGCGCGCGGCCCGATTCGACGATGAACCCGGCGATGTGCGCGTCCTGGTCGGAGATGTCCTGCTGCGCGTCGAGCAGCAGCACGACTACATTCGCGTCTGCAATGGATTGCAGCGTCTTCACCACCGAGAACTTCTCGATCGCCTCGAAGACCTTGCCGCGCTTTCTCAGCCCTGCCGTGTCGATCAGCGTATAGGGCTTGCCGTTGCGTTCGAACTCGACGTAGATGGCATCGCGCGTGGTGCCGGGCATGTCGAAGGCGATCACCCGCTCTTCGCCGATCAGCGCGTTCACCAATGTCGACTTGCCCACGTTCGGGCGGCCGACGATGGCGATGCGCGTGCCGTGATCGTGCCCGTCCGCTGCCTCGGCAAGCTCGGGGCGCTCCGCGAACGCGAGATCCAACGCTTCGTCCACGAGATCACGCACACCGTCGCCATGCGCCGACGAAATCGCGTGCGGATCGCCCAGGCCCAGCTCATAGAAGTCCGTGGCCACGGCGGTGTACTTCATGCCCTCCGCCTTGTTCACGGCCAGGAGGATGCGGCGGCCGGTCTTGCGCAGGTAGTCGGCAATCACGCGGTCCTGCGGCGCGAGGCCCAATCGGCCGTCGACCAGGAAGATGACCACGTCGGCCTCGACCACGGCCTGGCGCGTCTGCTTGGCCATCTCCGCCACGATGCCTTCCTTGGCGACGGGCTCGAAGCCGCCGGTATCGATGACAATGAACGGACGTTCGCCTACGCGGCCCTCACCGTAGTGGCGGTCGCGCGTCAGGCCCGGCATGTCCGCGACGAGCGCGTCACGCGAACGCGTCAGGCGGTTGAACAGGGTCGATTTGCCGACATTCGGCCGCCCCACGAGGGCAATGACTGGTTTCATGCTTGTGTGCCGCGCGCGAATGGCGCCACGGCAAATTCGGGTTGTTGCAACTGCGGTTGGCACCTGCGCGGCCGACGGCACGGATGGCACAGATGCAAGACGCCCGCGGGACACGCGGGCGCAGATCCGAGGCGGCATCGCCGCCCCATGTGATTCGCTTGCCGCCGCCGCGCCATGCAGCGACGGCCGGCATCACTTCGGCAGGTAACCGTACACGCCGCCGCCGCGCGTCTGCACGACCAGCGTCTGCCCGGCCACCACAGGCGCCGCACTGATGGCGCTGCCATCGGTCTTCACGCGGGCCACAAACTTGCCATCATCGGCCGACAGGAAGTGCAGCCAGCCTTCCGAATCGCCGACGATGACCGTGCGCCCGAAAGCCAGCGGCGCACCCAGATCACGCCACAGCAGCGCGTCGTTCTTCCAGAGGTCTGCGCCATTCTGAGCGTTGAAGCCGTACACGACCGACTTCTCATCGGCCGCGAACAGCCCGCGGTCCGCCTGCGTCACACCGGTCGGCGACGAGAAATCGCGTGCCCACTGCGGTGCCCCGTTGCTGAGATCAAAGCAGGCCACGCGGCCCTGGAAGCTGGCGGCACACACCTGCTGCTGGCCGTTGATGGACGGCGCACCCGTCACGTCGTTCAGGCGCTCGATTTCCGACACACCACGAGGATAGGACACCGCAGCCTCCCAGCGCAGGGCACCGTTGCTTGCGCCCAGCGCACCCAGCTTGCCACCCGGGAAGCCGAGAATGATGCTGTCGCCGGCAAAGACCATGGGCAGGCTGCTGCGCAGGTTCAGCGCAGACGGAGAGCGTTGATAGATCCACTTGCGCTCGCCATTGGCCGGATCCAGCCCCAGGATGCGGCCGTCGGTCGTACGCACGACCACGAGGCCCTGCCCGACCAGCGGTGCGGTGAGGATTTCGCCGTTGACGGCGATCTTCCACTTCTGCGCTCCCTTCTCGTCGAACGCGATCACGGCGCCCTTCTCACCTGCCACGGCGGTCAACGTGCCATCGCTGCCGGGGCCGGAAGTCAGGTCGACGTCGGCCTTGCCCTGCCACAACGTGCGCCCGGTCGCCCCATCCAGCGCCGTCACCGTGCCCCCCGCAGACGACACGTAGACGTTGCCGCCAGCCACCACCGGTTGCATGACATAGCGCCCGCTCTTGCCGACGCTGACGCTCCACACCTGACGCACGGCGAGCACCTGCTGGACTTCCTGCAGCTTGGCAGGCTCATGCTTGTTCTTGCTGCTGAACAGTGAACAGCCGCCAAGGACAGCCGTGGCTGCCAGTGCCAGCACTGCAACGCGCGCCGAATGCGCGACACCGCGCGCGACACCACCCTGCTCAAGTGCGTGAGTCATGAAATCGGAATCCTTGTGTTATGCGTTGAAATGCGCGCTGGTCAGGCCGATCAGGCACCGCCCAGGGCATCGAGCTTGAACTGAACGATCTGGCGCGCAGCCGCGTCGGCCGGACCGAACTTCTCGAGCGCCAGCTTGTATGCCGCGCGCGCGTCTTCGATCTTGTTCTGTGCCGTCAGCAGGTCGCCACGGCGGTCTGCATACAGCCCTGCAAACGCGGGGGCCGCCTCACCCGACACCAACGCGAGGCCCTGATCGTAGGCCTTCTCATCGAGCAGCAGGCCCGCCAGGCGAAGCTTGGCGAGCGCCTTGTACTCGTCGTCGCGCGCATGGTCGACGGCCCACTGCAGCTGGGCCTTGGCTGCGGCGACGTCGTTCGCTTCGTACAGCGCCTTGGCAGCCGCCAGCGCCGTCATCTCGGCATACGCAGTGCCACCGAACTTGTCTTCCATGTCGGCGGCGGCGCGCTTGATCTTCTCGGCGTCCTTGCCTTCGACAGCCTTCTGCACTTGCTCGTACAGCACGGAAGCCTCGCCCGCCTGCTTGCGCTGCCAGTTCTTCCACCCAAACCACGCGGCCACGGCCAGCAGCACCACGATGGCGATCCACGTCACCATGTTGCCGTTGTCGCGCCACCAGTGCTTGAGGCTCTCTAATTGTTCCTGTTCTTCGAGATCGTAGGCCATGCTTCGCAGAGCTTGAGGGATTGTGGGTTAGTCGCTATTCGCCACCATGGCGTCAATCAGGCGGTCGACCAGCTGGTCCGACGGCACGGTCTGCTGGGCATCGGTGGCAGGATCGCCGCGCAGCGGCTTGATCTGTGCCACGCCTTGAGCGACTTCGTCGTCGCCAATGATAACCGCATAGGATGCGCCACTCGCGTCTGCGCGCTTGAACTGCGACTTGAAGCTGCCGTTGCGCCCTTCCGGCGAGGCATGCAGGATGACGTCGAGTCCGGCATCACGCAGCCGCTCGGCCGCCACCAGGGCCTGGACCTGCGCCTCGTCGCCCTGGTGGACGATGTAGACGTCGCAGCCCTGCGCTTCAGGCTCGAGCTTCTCCTCGCGCAGCAGTTCGATGATGCGCTCGACGCCCATGGCCCAGCCGCATGCCGGGGTCGGCTTGCCGCCGATCTGCTCGATCAGCGGATCGTATCGCCCGCCACCTGCGACCGTGCCTTGGGCCCCCAGCTTGTCCGTCGTCCACTCGAAGACGGTCAGGTTGTAGTAATCGAGCCCGCGCACCAGGCGCGGATTGATCGTGAACGGAATGTTGTTGGCCTTGAGCAGTTTCTGCACGCCCTCGAAGTGCGCGCGCGAGGCTTCGCCCAGGTAATCGATCAGCTTGGGAGCACCGGCAGCCATGTCCTGCAGCGCAGGGTTCTTGGTATCGAGCACGCGCAGCGGATTGGTGTACAGACGCCGCTTGCCGTCTTCGTCAAGGATGTCCTGGAAGCCTTCCAGATACTTGATGAGATCGGCGCGGTGCGCGGCGCGCTCTTCCGCCTGACCAAGCGAGTTCAGCTCGAGCTTCAGCCCCACCAGGCCGAGGTCGTCCCACAGACGCTGGCACATGAGGATGACTTCGGCGTCGATGTCCGGACCCGCAAAACCGAGCGCTTCCACACCGACCTGATGGAACTGGCGATAGCGGCCGCGCTGGGGCCGCTCGTGGCGGAACATCGGGCCGGTGTACCAGAGGCGCTTGGGGCCGTCGTACAGCAGGTTGTGTTCAATGACCGCGCGCACGGCCGCAGCCGTCCCCTCCGGGCGCAGCGTCAAGTGCTCACCATTGAGCGCATCGATAAAGGAATACATCTCCTTCTCGACGATATCGGTCACCTCGCCGATCCCGCGCACGAACAATTGCGTGTGCTCGACGATCGGGGTTCGGATCTGTTGATAGCCATAGGCGCGCAGCATGCTGCGCACGGCGTTGTCGAAGTGCTCCCACAGCGGCGCGTCGCTGGGCAGCAGGTCGTTCATGCCCTTGACGCCCGCGATCTTCTGCGCGCGTTGTTGTTTGGTATCGCTCATGATGTCACGTTAAAAGCCGGCGCCTCTGCGGTGCCGGCCAGTCGATTGTGCTGTGGGCGCTTATGCCGCCGTCACAGCCTGCGCCCCGTAATGGGTGCGCACATATTCGTCGACGATGATCTGGAACTCTTCGGCGATGCGTTCGCCGCGCAGCGTCTTCACCTTCACGCCGTCGACGAACACCGGCGCTGCCGGAGACTCGCCCGTGCCCGGCAGTGAAATGCCGATATTGGCGTGCTTGCTCTCGCCCGGGCCATTGACGATGCAGCCCATCACGGCCACGGTCATCTCTTCGACACCGGGGTACTGCACCTTCCACATCGGCATCTGCTCGCGCAGGTACGACTGGATGCGCGCGGCCAGTTCCTGGAACACGGTACTGGTTGTACGGCCGCACCCGGGGCATGCGATGACCATCGGCGTGAAGTTGCGCAGCCCCATGGTCTGCAGGATCTCCTGTGCCACGATGACTTCCTTCTCGCGCGGCGCACCGGGCTCCGGTGTCAGCGAAACCCGGATCGTGTCGCCAATGCCTTCCTGCAGCAGCACCGCCAGCGCCGCGGTCGAAGCGACGATGCCCTTGCTGCCCATCCCGGCCTCCGTCAGACCCAGATGCAGCGCGTAATTGCAACGGCGCGCCAGCTCGCGGTAGACCGCAATCAGATCCTGCACCGCCGAAACCTTGCACGACAGGATGATCTGGTTGCCCGGCAACCCGAGCTCTTCCGCCTTGCGTGCAGACTGGATCGCCGAGGTGATCAGCGCCTCGACCATCACGGCTCGGGCGTCCCAGGGCACGGTGCGCTTGGCGTTCTCGTCCATGATCCGGGCGAGCAGGTCCTGATCGAGACTGCCCCAGTTCACGCCGATACGCACCGGCTTTTCATAGCGGCACGCGATCTCGATCATCTGCGCGAACTGTGTATCGCGCTTGGCGCCCTGCCCCACGTTGCCCGGGTTGATGCGGTATTTCGACAGCGCCTGCGCACACTCGGGGAAATCCTGCAGCAGCTTGTGCCCGTTGTAGTGGAAGTCGCCCACCAGCGGCACATCGACGCCCATGCGATCGAGCTGCTCGCGAATGGCCGGCACGGCTGCGGCTGCGGCCGGCGTATCCACCGTGATGCGGACGAGTTCCGACCCCGCGCGCGCGAGCTCCTTCACCTGGATTGCCGTGCCGATGGCATCCGAGGTGTCGGTATTCGTCATGGATTGCACGCAGACCGGCGCATCGCCGCCCACACGCACAATGCGATCACCCCAGCGGATTTCTGCCGGGCGCGAATTCCGGCGCGGCAACGGGCCGGCCAAGGCGGGAGCGCAATCGAGAGGCGTGGAGATTTCCATGGTCAGACAAAGCGCGCCGCCGACTCAGGCGACGCACCGTTCAAACATAAAACGGTTCAGGGCAACGTAGCCCGCGCCACGCGGTTGCGGGCGTACTTCTGGATATCGATCGGCGCGCCGCCAACCGTCAAGGACTCGACCGCCTCGGCATTGCCGAAGACGACCTTGAACGGCGGCGTCCCCGTCAGTTCGCGTGCATCGCCCTCTTTGGAGAGCCCGCTGCCGATCGTCTTGCCGGACTTGTCCTTGATCTCATACCACGACGCGCCCGAAAAGCGGACCGACACCGTGCCATTGCCAGCCGGTTGATCGGCGGCTTTGGCAGCCTCGCTCGCCGGCCCGGACACCGGTGCATCGACATTGACAACTGCCGCCTTGACGACGCCGGCAGCCGCTGCCGGCGCGGCACCATTGTCCGAGCGCGGCAGCGAGGGCGGTGGCGCAAGCGGCGCCGTCACAACACCGGAGGCCGGCGCGGCCGGTGCAGCGGGCGCCAGCGGCGTGGGCATCGAAGCGGTCGGCGTTTCTGGTGCAGCAGCGGGCGCAGGGGCCTCACCCGCCCGCGTCGGTGCAGGCTGGTCGCCGGCCGGCGCTTCCTTTTCGCCGGACTGCGCGCTCTGCGTTGCAGCGGTCTGCGTGGCGAGCCACGCCTTGAGCTTGTCCATGCCGGCCAGCGCGCCGCCAGCTACCAGTACCGCGAGGAGCACGCCAATGAGCCAGCGGCCACCCCCGCGACGTCTGGCGAAGCTCGGCTTGTCGGAAAACGACTCGCCCAGGCC
>NZ_LWRX01000079.1:0-27907 GCF_001683835.1 Ralstonia sp. RL
TTTTCCCCATCGTGTCGCACAACGGGCTGGCACGCATGGAGTTCGTGTCGTACCCCCTGTCCAACCCGCCGTTTGACGTCAAGGAATGTCAGCAGCGTGGTCTGACCTATCACTCGGCGCTGCGCGCAAAAGTGCGCCTGATCATCAACGACCGCGAGAACCCCACCAAGGTCAAGGAGATCAAGGAGCAGGAAGTCTACATGGGCGAAATCCCGCTCATGACGTCCACCGGCTCGTTCGTGATCAACGGCACGGAACGTGTGATCGTGTCCCAGCTGCACCGCTCGCCGGGCGTGTTCTTCGAGCACGACAAGGGCAAGACGCACAGCTCGGGCAAACTGCTGTTCTCGGCGCGGATCATTCCGTACCGCGGCTCGTGGCTCGACTTCGAATTCGACCCGAAGGACATCCTGTACTTCCGCGTCGACCGCCGCCGCAAGATGCCGGTGACGATCCTGCTGAAGTCGATCGGCCTGACGCCCGAGCAGATCCTGGCGCACTTCTTCGTGTTCGACAACTTCACGCTAAAGAGCGAAGGCGCGCTGATGGAATTCGTGCCCGAGCGTCTGCGCGGTGAAGTCGCTCGCTTCGACATTACCGACAAGAACGGCAAGGTCGTCGTCGAGAAGGACAAGCGCATCAACGCCAAGCACATCCGTGACCTGGACGCGGCCGGCACCAAGCTGATCAGCGTGCCGGAAGACTACCTGCTCGGCCGCGTGCTGGCGAAGAACATCGTCGATCCGGATACCGGCGAAGTCCTGGCCAACGCCAACGACGAACTCACCGAAGCCGTGCTCGAGAAGCTGCGCGACGCCGACGTGAAGGAAATCCAGACCCTGTACACGAACGATCTGGATCAGGGTCCGTACATCTCGTCCACGCTCCGCACCGACGACACCGCCGACCAGACCGCCGCGCGCATCGCCATCTACCGCATGATGCGCCCCGGCGAGCCGCCGACCGAAGACGCTGTCGAAGCGCTGTTCCAGCGTCTGTTCTACAGCGAAGATTCGTACGATCTGTCGCGCGTGGGCCGCATGAAGGTCAACAGCCGCCTGAACCGCCCGACCGGCGACGGCCCGATGGTGCTCACGGATGAGGACATCCTCGACACGATCAAGCTGCTGGTGAACCTGCGCAACGGCAAGGGTGAAGTCGACGATATCGACCACCTCGGCAACCGTCGCGTGCGCTGCGTCGGCGAACTGGCGGAAAATCAGTTCCGCGCAGGTCTGTCGCGCGTGGAGCGTGCCGTGAAGGAACGTCTGGGCCAGGCCGAGACGGAAAACCTGATGCCGCACGACCTGATCAACTCGAAGCCGATTTCGTCGGCGATCCGCGAGTTCTTCGGTTCGTCGCAGCTGTCGCAGTTCATGGACCAGACCAACCCGCTGTCGGAAGTCACGCACAAGCGTCGTATTTCGGCACTGGGTCCGGGCGGTCTGACGCGCGAGCGTGCGGGCTTTGAAGTCCGCGACGTGCACCCGACCCACTACGGCCGCGTGTGCCCGATCGAAACGCCGGAAGGCCCGAACATTGGTCTGATCAACTCGCTGGCACTGTATGCACGCCTGAACGACTACGGCTTCCTCGAAACGCCGTACCGCAAGGTCGAGAACGGCAAGGTGACCGACGAAGTGCATTACCTGTCGGCCATCGAGGAAGGCAAGTACGTGGTGGCGCAGGCCAACGCGACGGTGGACGAGGACGGCAACCTGATCGACGAACTGGTGTCGGCGCGTGAAGGCAGCGAGCGTGAGACCCGCATGGTCACGCCGGACCGCGTGCAGTACATCGACGTGGCGCCGTCGCAGATCGTGTCGGCTGCAGCCTCCCTGGTGCCGTTCCTTGAGCACGATGACGCGAACCGTGCACTGATGGGCGCAAACATGCAGCGCCAGGCCGTGCCTTGCCTGCGTGCGGACAAGCCGCTGGTCGGTACCGGCATCGAGCGCACCGTTGCGGTCGACTCGGGTACGGCCGTGCAGGCCACGCGCGGCGGCGTCGTCGACTATGTCGATGCCAACCGCGTGGTGATCCGCGTAAACGACGACGAAGCCGTGGCCGGTGAAGTCGGCGTGGATATCTACAACCTGATCAAGTACACGCGTTCGAACCAGAACACGAACATCAACCAGCGTCCGATGGTCAAGGTGGGCGACCACGTGGCCCGCGGCGACGTGATCGCCGACGGCGCCTCGACCGACCTGGGCGAGCTCGCGCTCGGCCAGAACATGCTGGTCGCGTTCATGCCCTGGAACGGCTACAACTTCGAGGATTCGATCCTGATCTCGGAGCGCGTGGTGGCCGAAGACCGCTACACCTCGATCCACATCGAGGAACTGTCGGTCGTGGCCCGCGACACGAAGCTCGGACCGGAAGAAATCACGCGCGACATCTCGAACCTGGCCGAGGCGCAGCTGGCTCGCCTGGACGAATCGGGCATCACGTACATCGGCGCGGAAGTCGAAGCTGGCGACGTGCTGGTCGGCAAGGTCACGCCCAAGGGCGAGACCCAACTGACGCCGGAAGAAAAGCTGCTGCGTGCGATCTTCGGCGAGAAGGCGTCCGACGTGAAGGACACCTCGCTGCGCGTGCCTTCGGGCATGAGCGGTACCGTGATCGACGTGCAGGTCTTCACGCGTGAAGGCGTGACGCGCGACAAGCGTGCCCAGTCCATCATCGACGAAGAGCTGAAGCGCTACCGCCTGGATCTGAACGACCAGCTGCGTATTGTGGAAGGCGATGCCTTCCAGCGTCTGGAGCGTCTGCTGATCGGCAAGGTGGCCAACGGTGGTCCGAAGAAGCTGGCCAAGGGCACCGCGCTCACGAAGGAATACCTGGACGACCTCGACAAGTGGCACTGGTTCGACATCCGCCCGGCGGACGACGACGTGGCCACCCAGCTCGAAGCCGTGAAGGAAGCCATCGAGCAGAAGCGTCACGACTTCGACCTCGCGTTTGAAGAGAAGCGCAAGAAGCTCACGCAAGGCGACGAACTGCCGCCGGGCGTGATCAAGATGGTCAAGGTGTACCTGGCCGTGAAGCGTCGACTGCAGCCTGGCGACAAGATGGCAGGCCGTCACGGTAACAAGGGTGTCGTGTCGAAGATCACCCCGATCGAAGACATGCCGTACATGGCTGACGGTACGCCGGCAGACATCGTGCTGAACCCGCTGGGCGTGCCTTCGCGGATGAACGTGGGCCAGATTCTCGAGACCCACCTGGGCTGGGCCGCACGCGGCCTGGGCGAGCGCATCGGCAACATGCTGAAGGCGCAAGCCAAGGCTGCCGAGATCCGCAAGCTGCTGAACCAGATCTACAACGAAAGCGGCAAGACCGAAGATCTGGACAGCCTGTCGGACGCCGAGATCCTGGAGCTGGCCGAGAACCTGAAGAAGGGCGTGCCGTTTGCGACACCGGTGTTCGACGGTGCGCACGAGGACGAGATCAAGCGCATGCTGGATCTGGCCTACCCGGACGACATCGCCAAGGAAAAGGGCCTGACCGCTTCCAAGCAGCAGGTCACGCTGTACGACGGTCGAACCGGTGAAGCCTTCGAGCGTCCGGTCACGCTGGGCGTGATGCACATGCTGAAGCTGCACCACCTGGTCGACGACAAGATGCATGCGCGTTCGACCGGTCCGTACTCGCTGGTGACACAGCAGCCGCTGGGCGGTAAGGCCCAGTTCGGTGGCCAGCGTTTCGGTGAAATGGAAGTGTGGGCGCTGGAAGCGTACGGCGCGTCGTACGTGCTGCAGGAAATGCTGACCGTGAAGTCGGATGACGTGAACGGCCGGACCAAGGTGTACGAGAACATCGTCAAGGGCGAGCACTCGATCGATGCCGGCATGCCGGAGTCGTTCAACGTGCTGGTGAAGGAAATCCGCTCGCTGGGTATCGACATCGACCTCGAGCGCAACTGAGCGCCGATGGGATGGGGGCGCGGCAGCACGATTGCCGCGCTCCGGTAACAGCAGCCATTGACGAAGATTTAGGGCCGGTGCCCTGGTAGCCGGGGTGCCAGCCTCAAACTCAAGGAGTTTGGAATGAAAGCATTGCTCGACCTATTCCGTCAGGTACAGCAAGAAGAGCAGTTCGACGCGATCAAGATTGGCCTCGCGTCGCCGGAGAAAATCCGTTCGTGGTCGTACGGCGAAGTCAAGAAGCCCGAGACCATCAACTACCGCACGTTCAAGCCTGAGCGCGACGGCCTGTTCTGCGCCAAGATCTTTGGCCCGATCAAGGACTACGAGTGCCTGTGCGGCAAGTACAAGCGCCTGAAGCACCGTGGCGTGATCTGCGAGAAGTGCGGCGTGGAAGTGACGCTGGCCAAGGTGCGCCGCGAGCGCATGGGCCACATCGAACTGGCTGCGCCCACCGCGCACATCTGGTTCCTGAAGTCTCTGCCGTCGCGTCTGGGCATGGTGCTCGACATGACGCTGCGCGACATCGAGCGCGTGCTGTACTTCGAGGCATTCGTCGTGGTCGAGCCGGGCATGACCCCGCTCAAGAAGAGCCAGATCATGTCGGAAGACGACTACCTGGCCAAGTGCGACGAGTACGGCGAGGGTGAGTTCGTCGCCATGATGGGCGCCGAAGGCATCCGCGAGCTGCTGCGCGGCATCGACATCGAGAAGCAGATCGAGACGATCCGCGCCGAGCTGCAGGCCACGGGCTCGGAAGCCAAGATCAAGAAGTTCGCCAAGCGCCTGAAGGTGCTCGAGGCATTCCAGCGTTCGGGCATCAAGCCGGAGTGGATGATCCTCGAAGTGCTGCCGGTGCTGCCGCCAGAACTGCGTCCGCTGGTGCCGCTGGACGGCGGCCGTTTCGCCACGTCGGACCTCAACGACCTGTATCGCCGCGTGATCAACCGGAACAACCGTCTGAAGCGTCTGCTGGAGCTGAAGGCGCCGGAGATCATCGTGCGCAACGAAAAGCGCATGCTGCAGGAAGCCGTGGATTCGCTGCTGGACAACGGCCGTCGCGGCAAGGCGATGACCGGCGCCAACAAGCGTCCGCTGAAGTCGCTGGCGGAAATGATCAAGGGTAAGGGCGGTCGTTTCCGTCAGAACCTGCTGGGCAAGCGCGTGGACTACTCGGGCCGTTCGGTCATCGTGGTGGGCCCGACGCTGAAGCTGCATCAGTGCGGCCTGCCCAAGCTGATGGCGCTCGAGCTGTTCAAGCCGTTCATCTTCCACAAGCTGGAAACGATGGGCATCGCCACCACGATCAAGGCGGCGAAGAAGGAAGTGGAAAGCCAGACCCCGGTGGTGTGGGACATCCTCGAAGAGGTGATCCGTGAACACCCGGTGATGCTGAACCGTGCGCCGACGCTGCACCGTCTGGGTATCCAGGCGTTCGAGCCGGTGCTGATCGAAGGCAAGGCCATCCAGCTGCATCCGCTGGTCTGCGCGGCGTTCAACGCCGACTTCGACGGTGACCAGATGGCCGTTCACGTTCCGCTGTCGCTCGAAGCGCAGATGGAAGCGCGCACGCTGATGCTGGCGTCGAACAACGTGCTGTTCCCGGCCAACGGCGATCCGTCGATCGTGCCGTCGCAAGACGTGGTGCTGGGTCTGTACTACGCGACCCGCGACAAGATCAACGGCAAGGGCGAGGGCATGACCTTCGCCGACATCTCGGAAGTCATCCGCGCCTACGAGAACAAGGAAGTCGAACTGGCTTCGCGCGTGAACGTGCGGATCACCGAGTACGAACTGGTGAACCCGGAAGCCGACGGCGACGCCCGTTTTGCGCCGAAGATCACGCTGCAGTCGACCACGGTCGGCCGCGCGATCCTGTCGGAGATCCTGCCGAAGGGTCTGCCGTTCTCGGTGCTGAACAAGCCGCTGAAGAAGAAGGAAATCTCGCGCCTGATCAACACGGCATTCCGCAAGTGCGGTCTGCGCGAAACCGTGATCTTCGCTGACAAGCTGCTGCAGTCTGGCTTCCGCCTGGCAACGCGCGCCGGTATCTCGATCGCCATCGACGACATGCTGGTGCCGCCGGCCAAGGAGAAGATCATCGCCGAGGCCGCCGCCAAGGTGAAGGAATACGACAAGCAGTACATGTCGGGTCTGGTGACGGACCAGGAGCGTTACAACAACGTCGTGGACATCTGGGGCGCCGCCGGCGACCAGGTGGGCAAGGCGATGATGGAGCAGCTCCAGACCGAAGACGTGGTCGACCGCCACGGCAACACCGTCAAGCAGGAGTCGTTCAACTCCATCTACATGATGGCCGACTCGGGCGCACGGGGTTCCGCGGCGCAGATCCGCCAGCTCGCCGGTATGCGTGGCCTGATGGCCAAGCCGGACGGCTCGATCATCGAAACGCCGATTACCGCGAACTTCCGCGAAGGCCTGAACGTTCTGCAGTACTTCATCTCGACCCACGGTGCACGTAAGGGTCTGGCCGATACGGCACTGAAGACCGCGAACTCGGGTTACCTGACCCGTCGTCTGGTCGACGTGACGCAGGATCTGGTGGTGGTGGAAGACGATTGCGGCACCTCCAACGGCGTGGCTATGAAGGCCTTGGTCGAGGGTGGTGAAGTGATCGAAGCCCTGCGTGACCGTATCCTCGGCCGCGTCACGGCCAACGACGTGGTGAACCCGGAAACGCAGGAAACCGCGATCGAAGCCGGCACGCTGCTTGACGAAGACCTCGTCGACCTGATCGATTCGATCGGCGTGGACGAAGTCAAGGTCCGCACGCCGCTGACCTGCGACACGCGCTACGGCCTGTGCGCCAAGTGCTACGGCCGCGACCTTGGCCGCGGCACGCTGGTGAACTCGGGTGAAGCGGTGGGCGTGATCGCCGCGCAGTCGATCGGCGAGCCGGGCACGCAGCTGACGATGCGTACGTTCCACATCGGTGGTGCGGCATCGCGTGCGGCAGTGGCGTCGAGCGTGGAAGCGAAGGCCACCGGTACCGTGCGCTTCACGGCGACCATGCGTTACGTCACCAACGCGAAGGGCGAGCAGATCGTCATCTCGCGTTCGGGCGAAGCGCTGATCACCGATGACCACGGCCGTGAGCGCGAGCGCCACAAGATTCCGTACGGCGCAACGCTGCTGGTGCAGGATGGCCAGGCCATCAAGGCCGGCACGCAGCTCGCCACGTGGGATCCGCTGACGCGTCCGATCATTTCGGAGTACTCGGGCACCATCAAGTTCGAGAACGTCGAAGAGGGCGTGACCGTCGCCAAGCAGATGGACGAAGTGACCGGCCTGTCGACGCTGGTGGTGATCGACGCCAAGCGTCGCACCTCGGCTTCGAAGGGCATCCGTCCGCAGGTGAAGCTGCTCGATTCGTCGGGCGCCGAAGTGAAGATCCCGGGCACGGACCACTCCGTGACCATCGGCTTCCAGGTGGGCGCGCTGATCACCGTGAAGGACGGTCAGCAAGTGCACGTGGGTGAAGTGCTCGCACGTATTCCGACCGAATCGCAGAAGACGCGTGACATTACCGGTGGTCTGCCGCGTGTGGCCGAGCTGTTCGAAGCGCGTTCGCCGAAGGACGCCGCCGTGCTGGCGGAAGTCACCGGTACCGTCTCGTTCGGCAAGGACACCAAGGGCAAGCAGCGCCTGGTGATCACGGACCTCGACGGCAACGCCCACGAGTTCCTGATTGCCAAGGAAAAGCAGGTGCTGGTGCACGACGGCCAAGTCGTCAACAAGGGCGAGATGATCGTCGAAGGCCCGGCCGACCCGCACGACATCCTGCGTCTGAAGGGGGTGGAAGAACTGGCGACCTACATCGTCGACGAAGTGCAAGACGTGTACCGTCTGCAAGGCGTGAAGATCAACGACAAGCACATCGAGGTGATTGTTCGTCAGATGCTGCGCCGCGTGCAGATCGTCGATGTGGGCGACACCAAGTTCATCCCGGGTGAACAGGTGGAGCGCTCGGAGCTGCTCGACGAGAACGACCGCGTGATCGCGGAAGGCAAGCGTCCGGCAACGTACGAGAACCTGCTGCTGGGTATCACGAAGGCGTCGCTGTCGACCGACAGCTTCATCTCGGCGGCGTCGTTCCAGGAAACCACGCGCGTGCTGACCGAAGCCGCCATCATGGGCAAGGTCGACGACCTGCGTGGTCTGAAGGAAAACGTCATCGTCGGCCGCCTGATCCCGGCGGGTACCGGTCTGGCTTACCACCGCGCCCGCAAGGCCAAGGAAGCCGCCGACCGCGACCGCGCGGCAGCGATCGCCGAGGAAGAAGCCGCTTCGATCTTCGAGACGCCTGTCGCTCACCAGGAGGAAGGCGGCGCAGCCTGAAGCCAGGCAGCGTCCTTCGCATCAAAAGCCCGGCCCCTTTTGGGGTGCCGGGCTTTTTTCTTTTGCCCCCGCGGCTCGCATCGCACCGCGGGCATGGCGCTGCTGGAAGATCGCCGGCACCGGCCAACACCGCTGCACCGTGGCCTCAAACCGGACCGGTGCTGTTGTATTTACCCGTTTTTTCCGCACGTTAACCCGCCTTAACATGCCTGCCGCTATGATCTCGCGGTTATAGACCGGCACATTCTGCAATCGCCGGCCCTCCTCAGTCTTGCCGACGATTCCTCCATGAAGCTCACACGCAAGCAGATCGCCGCCGGCGCGATTGTCCTGGTGGCTGCCGGTGCGGCAGTGGTGCAGATGGTCTGGCACCCGTTTGGCCGCACGCGCGCGCTGCACGCCCGCCAGGTCCAGCTCGACCTGACCTACCCCGATGCGCTCATCGACAGCCAGAGCCTGTCGCAACTGCCGCGCGACGTGCTGCGTGTGCCGCTGCTGCGCGACGTCCTGACCGAAGATTTCGTCGCCTATTACGAAGGCAACGAAGACCGCCTCTCGGTGGCCGGTGCGCTGCGCCGTCTGGCGTACGAGCAGAAGCTCGACCTGGCCGAGACCGTGCTCAGGCACGTGTTTGACGAGCCCGCGCGCGTGATGCTGTGGCGCGGCCCGGACGACAAGCTGCGCTACTGGGTGCTCTCCATGCAGCGCAACGGCCTGGCCAAGGCGCTGGAAGCCGTCGCCACCGTGGCAACGAGCGATGCGCAGCTCAGCAAGGTCGCCGATGGGCTGGGTGATTCGGGCGCGCCGGTCTATGCGCTCAGGCTTTCGGCCACGCGTTCGATCCTGATTGCCAGCAAGGGCGACCGGCTGATCGCGCTGTCCGAGCCGGGCATGCTGCTGGACAAGGACGGCAAGCCGATTGCCAAGCAGGCGAACGCGCTGGCGGCGCTGTTCTCCAACGATGCGGACAAGCGCAACGTGCAGGGCACGGCGTACGCGCTGCCCGCGCAGCAGCCGACGGGCCATCACGTTGTGGTGAGCGCCAACTATCTGTCGTTCGGCTATCAGCAGTACTTCCCCGGCATTGAAGCGCTGCGTTTCGACTTCGGTGCGGGCAAAGACGGCGTGGGCAACGGCTGGCAGAGCGCCGCGCTCATCGACCCGGCCCGGTTGTCGGCCAAGTGGGACAACGCCGGACTCTGGCGCGCGCTGCCGTCTGACCCTGCCGCGTGCGCCACGCTGCCGGTCGACTGGAAGGCCGCCGGCACGCTGCTGAAGTCCGTGGCGGGCGACGCCAAGGAAATCAGCGACGCCGCCGCGCATGTCGGCGATGCATTTGCGGGCCCGGCGGCTGCGTGCTGGTACGGCAAGTCGTCGCTGGTGGCGCCGTTGTTCGTGGCGAAGCTGGCATCGGCGTCGCAGGCCGAGGCGGTCAAGCCGGCGCTCGGCGCGCTGTTCGGCCAGATTGTCGGTTCGTACGAAGCCAAGGCGCAGGCCGACGACAAGTCCGGTCCGTACAAGCGCCTGCCGGTGACGACAAAGCAAGGCCCCGCCAACGCCACGCTGTGGCAGCGCCCGGTCAGCGCGCGCTACGGTACAGCGCAATCGGCTGGCGCACCGTTTGCGGCGCAGCTGTCGGCGGATCGCTACTTCCCGGTCACGCTGGCGATTGCGGGTGACGTGGTCGTGTTCTCGCCGGACGCGCGCCTCGTTGAAGACGCCCTGGCGGTGCTCGCCAAGCGCTTCCCCGCCGTGGCAGATAGCCTGCCGAAGGACAAGACCGATCGCATCGTCCTGACGATGACGCCCGCAGCGCTCGCGCCGCTGGTTCGCCGCGAAGCCGCGGCCGCGCTGCCCGCCGATCAGGAAGCGGTGTTCCTGAACGCGGCACAGACGCATCTGTTTCCGAAGCTGAAAGCACTGTCGCGGTACGCGCCGGTATCGCTGGCGCTGGACGGCGGTGTGCCGTCGGCGCGCGGCTGGGTGCCGGTGACGTGGCTGTCGAGCGGCCGCGGTCTGCCTGCCGGTGGCGATGGCACGCCGCCCCCGGCTGACGCAACGGCAGCGCAAGCCCCGTCGGCCGACGCGCCCGCCACAGTGGCTGCGGCGCCCGCCTCCGAAGACAACACCAGCATGCAGCAATGACGTTGCGCGCCCAGGCCGCCGCGTTGAACCGCCGCCGTTGGTTGACGGCGGCGGGCGCCTGCCTGCTCGCTCCGTCTGTGCATGCGCTGTCGGGCTGGGCCGACACGGCTCCGGCGGATGCCGATGCCCTTACGGCGGACCAATCGAGCGTGTTTCGCGCGTGGTTCGTTCGCATCGTCAACGAGCAGCTTCGCCAAGGCCCGACCCCGCGCTGGACGCACCGTGACTGCGCCGGCCTCGTGCGCTTTGCCGCCGGCGAGGCGCTGCGCCCCCACGACGCCCGCTGGCTGCGCGCCAACGGCATGCGCGATGCGGAATCCACACGGCAACTGCCGCCCGAGCTGAATCTCACGCCCGCCCAACGCACGCTTACGCAGCGGTGGGCACGCTTCGATGGCAGCACCGGCGCGTATGTCTCGGCGCTGGGGCTCATCCAGCAGAACAGCCGCTTCATCGCCAAGGACGTCAACCAGGCGCTCCCGGGCGATCTGCTCTTCTTCGATCAAGGCGACGACCAGCATCTGATGATCTGGATGGATCGCTACATCGCTTACCACACCGGCACCGTCACCCGCACCGACAACGGCCTGCGCGCGGTCCCGGTTTCTGAACTGATGCAATGGAAAGACTCGCGCTGGCAGCCGCAGAGCGGCAACCCCAACTTCATCGGCGTGTTTCGTCTGGCCTTTTTGACACGGTAGAAAAACGCATGCGCAACCGTTGGCTGTCGTTCAATCTCGTTGCCGCCGTCTGCGTGACGGTGCTGGCGTTGGTCGCTTCGGTGCCCGCAGCGCACGCGGCAGACGCGCCGAACCCAACGCTGTTCGACGTACCGGGCAGCGGCTACGAGCCGATCAAGGGCCAGCCGTTCTTCCTGCTCTCCGATGCGAGCTACGGCACCGATCAGGAAGCGCTGGTCCGCCTCGAAGCCCCGGGCCGCGAATACAAGGACGAACTCTCCCGCTACGGCGGCGCAGACATCCTCGTCTACCGCGTGCCGCAGCCGCTGGAGTTTCTGAAGGCGCAGAAGAACCTGCACCGCATCGACGTCAAGGCCAACTACACGGGCGAAGGCCTGGCCAACACGCTCGCCTATCTGTGGGACAACTGGACGCGCCAAGCCCGCCGTGCCTGGCAGCGCGTGTTGTCGTTCGCCACACGCAGCAAGGCCGTGGAGACCGCGCCGCAGTTCAGCATGGGCGACCAGATGACCGCGCCCACGCGCTTCTCGAACAACCCGCAATACGCGCCGCTCAAGGGCTACGAGCTGCTGGGCCGCTTCCGCTACCCGATCTGGGATGCCAAGCCGATCGCGCCGCCCAAGGACGTGAAGCTCGAAGGCAGCAGCAGCGAATGGATGCCGCAGAACGCCGGCAACGTGATGATCCCGGTCGGCAAGCTGCCGGCGGGTCTGTACATCGTTGAAGCCGTGATTGGGGCGTACCGTGCGCACACGCTGCTATTCGTGTCGGACACCGTGGCCGTCACCAAGGGCACGTCGCAAGGGATGATGGTGTGGACGGCCGAACGCAAGAGCGGCAAGCCCGTCGGCGGCGCGTCGGTGAGCTGGACGGACGGCGTCGGTGTGCTGGCCTCGGGCACCACCGAAGCGGACGGCACGGCCGATCTGCGTCACGTGTCGCCTGAACGCAGCTACGTGATCGGCAGCGACCGCGCGGGCGGCGTGTTCATCTCCGAGAATTTCTATTACGACAGCGAGATCTACAACACCAAGCTGTACGCCTTCACCGATCGCCCGCTGTATCGGCCGGGCGACGAAGTGAGCGTCAAGTTCATCGGCCGCAATTTCAAGAACGCGACCGAGTCGACCGCGCCGGCGGCCGGCGACATCAAGTTGCAAGTGCTCGACCCGAACGGTGCGCCTGTGGCTACGACGACCACGCGCCTGACGGGCGAGACGGGCGCTGACGCGCGCTTTACGCTGCCGTCCAACGCGCCGGCCGGCGGCTACTCGCTGCGCTTCGACTACAACGGCGGCACCTACGGCGGCGCCTTCCGTGTGGCTGAATACATCAAGCCGCACTTTGACGTGAACCTGTCGCTCGACAAGGCCAGCTACGGCACGGGCGAAGCGGTCAAGGGCAAGATCAGCCTGCGCTATCCGGACGGCAAGCCGGTCAAGAACGGCAAGGTGTCGGTCAGCCTGCGCGCGCAACAGGTGACGATGGTGGAGGGCGAGCTGCGTTACGCGGGCCTGTTCCCCGTCAAGCTGGAGCAGCAGGAGCTTGTCACCGATGGCGACGGCAACGCCAAGCTGGAGCTGCCCGCCGCCAAGGAACCGAGCCGCTACGTCGTGACCGTGTTTGCCAACGATGGCGCGGCGTACCGCGTGAAGGTCACGCGCGAATTGCTGATCGCCCGTGGCGCGACGCCGTACAAGCTGTCGACCACGTCGAACTTCACCACGCCGGGGCAGAACGTGTCGTTCACGCTCACGCCGATGCCGGTTGTGGGTGGCGCAAGCGGTGCCAGCGCGCCGCCCGCCAAGTGGGACCTGGTGCGCCTGGAAACGCGTACCCGCACGGAAGGCACGCTCGCGCCGGATGCCAAGGGCAACGCCACGTTCCCGGTCAAGTTTGACCAGCCGGGCTCATACACGCTGTCGGTGCGTGATGCTGCTGGCAACCTGCTCGCCGCATCGAGCCACTGGGTGGCCGGCGACGGCGTGCAGACCGTGCCGGGCAACATCGAGATGGTGTTCGACCGCGATCGCTACCAGATTGGCGACACGGCCGAAGCGCTGATCACGTTCCCCCTGCCGGTGGACGACGCGCTGCTCACGCTCGAGCGCGACAAGGTCGAGCGCCACGCCCTGCTCACGCGCGGCGGCGAATGGCTGAGCCTGCAGAAGGTCACGCCGTCGCAGTACCGCGCGCGCATCAAGATCGGTGCAGAGTTCGCGCCCAACATGACGTTCTCAGTGCTGTACGTGCGCGACGGCGACATGGTGTTCCAGAACGCCGGCATCGTCGTCACGCAACCGACGCTGGACCTGGGCGTGCATGCGGACAAGGCCGTCTACGCGCCGGGCGAGACCGTCACGCTGGACCTGACCAGCGCGCTGGCGGGCAAGCCTGTGCCGGCCAACCTGACCGTCTCGGTGGTCGACGAAATGATCTACGTGCTGCAGCCTGAAGTGGCGCCCAGCATCGTCGACTTCTTCTATCACCCGCGCCGCAACAGCGTGCGCACCACGTCGAGCCAGAGTTTCATCAGCTATGACCTCGCGCTTGCGTCGCTGCCGGGCAAGCCGGGCGGCACGTACGGCCGTCATAACGAGCGCGGCGTGAAGGTGCTCGAACGCCCGCGCCGCGACGAGAAGGACACCGCTGCCTGGGTCGCCAACCTGCAGACCGGCGCCGATGGCCGTGCGCGCATGACCTTCAAGATGCCGGATTCGCTGGCGCGCTGGCGCATCACGGTGCGCGCGGTGTCCACCACCGGCACATCGGACGGCATCGTTGGCCAGCGCACGGCGAGCATCCGCTCCGACAAGCCGCTGTACCTCAAGTGGACCGGCCCGCAGCGCTTCCGCGAAAGCGATCAGCCGCGCCTGGACATGGTCGCCTTCAACCAGACCGACAAGGACATCACCGCCGACTGGATCGTCTCGGGCGCCGGCCTGAACATCAACCAGCGCGTGACGCTCAAGCGCGGCGCCAACTACCTGCGCGCGCCCGTCACGGCGCTGCAGGCGGGTGTGGTCAATGCCGAGCTGAAGCAGGACGACAAGGTGTCGGACCGCCTGCAGACCACGCTCAGGCTGGATGCGACCGGCTGGCTGGCGGACCGCGAAAACGTCGTCCCGCTCACGCAGTTGCAAGGCACGCGCCTGCCGCTGGGCCTGCCCGCCGATGCGCGCGACGTGCGTCTGCGCGTGGTCGGCAACACGGCCAGCCAGTTTGCTCGTGTGGCCGATGACCTCATCGAATATCCGTACGGTTGCGCCGAGCAGACCGCCAGCCGGCTGATTCCGCTGGCACTGGCCCAGCAGAGTCTGGCGGCCACTGGCACGCGCCTCGGCGACGGCGGCCCGGCCGGCACCCAGGGCGTCGACGCGCTGCTGCGCACGCAACGCCAGCGTCTGGCCCTGCTGGCCGGCACCAACGGCACCTTCGGCTGGTGGGGCGAGCTGACCACCAGTAGCGCGCTGATCACGTCGTATGCGTATTACGCGGATTGGCTTGCCAGCCGTTCAGTCGGCATCAGCCTGCCGGCAGACAACTGGAAGCAGGTGCTCGAAGCCTACAAGCGCACCAGCCAGAACGAGCCGCTGCTGCACCGCGCGCTGGCGCTGTGGTTCGCCAACGAGATGGGCTTGCCCGTGGCGACGCCGCTGTCGGGCGTGGCGAACGAGCTTGCGCCCAGCGGCGGTAAGGCGCCCAAGGCCTCGGCCGACGCCGACCCCGCCGCGGGCGACAGCCTGATCTTCGTGGCGCCGGATTCGCCGCGCGGCCGTCAGGTGGCGACGGTGCTGACGGCACAGCTGATGCGCCAAGTCGGCCAGCCGGTGCCGGAAGCGCTGGTCTCCGCTGACATCGCCGCGCGCAATGCGTTGGCTGCCGACACTTCTCCGCTGGTGCAAAGCCTGCTGCTGATGGGCGGTGGCCGCTCGGCTGCCGACCCGGCACCGCTGCTGGCCCGCGCCAGCGCCGCCATGCCGACGATGGATCGCGCTGTGGCGCTGGTCTGGCTGCAGAAGGGTTTGGGCGGCCTGCAAGGCGCCAGCGTTGCCACCATCCAGCCCGCCGTCTCGGCGGGCGGCTGGCTGGCGACGCGCTCGCCGGTCGGTGTGCCGACGTGGCGCTGGACCGGCGCGCAAGCCCCCGCCGCGCTGGACCTGACGACGGCGCCGACCGATGTGACCACGCAATCGGCCATCGTGTCGTACCGCAGCCGCGCGCCGGAAGCGTCCAGGCTGCCGATCACGGTCGAGCGCAAGCTGTATCGCCTGGAGCCGACGGACGCGCCCAAGGCCGACACGAAGGCCGCCAAGCAGCCCGTAGCCGGCGCGGGCAGCACCAGCGGCATCACGCTCAAGGCCAAGCCGGTCAAGCCGGGCGACACGCTCGACAGCAATGCGCTCTACGTCGACGAGGTCGTGCTGACGCCGCGCCAGGGCACGTACCGCTACGGCCTGGTCGAGGTGCCGCTGCCGCCGGGCGCCGAAGTGGAGGCCACCACGTGGGGCATCCAGATCGACGGGCTGAAGGGTGAGCCGAACGAAGGCAACGGCCCGCAGCCGTTCGAGCGCAAGGCCGCGTATGAAATGGGTCAGCTCTCGTACAACCAGCCGGTGCCCGCGCTGGAGCGCCCGACCGTGCTGCGGCAGCTCGTGCGCTTCTCGCTGCCGGGCCGCTTTGCGCTGCCGCCGGTGCGCTACTTCCGCATGTACCAGCCGGAAGCCAAGGCGTTCCAGGGCGACGGCAAGACGGCCAGCTATCCGTTCAAGGTGGAGTGATCGGCGATGCCTTCCCGCCTGCTTGCGCGCGGTGTGCTGACCGGCCTGCTCTGGGCTGGCGGCGCGCTCGCGCTTGCCGGGCAGGCCGGACACGCCATCGCCGCGCCGGTTGGCCAGCCGGTTCCGCCACTGAAATATGCCGCGTTGCAGGGCGATGACGCCAAGCTCTGGCAGTTCAGCGCTGACCCCGCCGGCGGCATGCCGCAAGCCACTGCGTTGCCGCGCGACACCGAAACACCGCTCGGCAGCGTCTGGAAACTCTTCGTCTACAGCTACCTCGTCTCGCGCCGCATCAGCACGCCCGACTACACGTGCCACGGTAACGACCCCGAAGAGGTCTACTGCTGCACCGCCGGCAACAGCATCGACCGCGAGCGCGCGCTCATCCAGTCGTGCGGACGCTATTTCGAACCGGCGCGTCTCGGACTGGACCGCGCGGATTGGCGGCGCTTCTGGCAGCAAGCCGCGTCGCCCACGTGGCTGCGCGAGCTGCGAGCCATGCAGCCGACGCATCGCGTGCCGGTCGCCGATCTGCTCGCGGCATTGCGCAGCGTGCCGGCGGAGGGCCGCGAGACCGCCGCGCAAACGCTCATTTCCGTGCTGACCATCGGGCGGGGCGAGGGCACGGTCTCGCACTTCGGTGGCCTGCTGCGCGCCAAGACGTGGACGATGCCCGACCCGCAGCGGCCGGGCGCGTCAATCGGCGGGGCCGCGGGCTGGCTGGCCGACGGCACGCCCGTCTGGCTCGGCGGTGCCGGATCGAGCAACCAGGTGCTGGCCGCTGCCGCACCGCGCCTGACGCCGCTGATCGAACGGACGCCCGTGCCCGACGACGATGCCTGTGTCGAGGTGGACTTCTTTGCGCGCTATCCGATTCGCGAGGTGCGCGACGCCAGCGGCAAGCCGGTCGCCGCCGGTCGCCTGGAAGGCCGCTACGCCGTGCGCTTCGTCAACGGCAACACGCTGCCGATCGAGAGCCGGGGCGAGTTGACGCTCGCGCGCCCGAACAACGTGCCCGTCATCACTGGCCGCCTGGGCATGAACGATTACGTGGCGCGCGTGGTCGAGCGCGAAGGCGAGCTTGCCGAGCCGCAGGCCGCGCGTGCGTTGGCCGTGGCGGCGCGCAGCTACCTCGTGCAGCACGCCTCGCGTGACAAGGGCTGCTACCGCATCGCCGACAGCTCACGCACGCAGCGCGTGCTGCCGCGCCCGCCGCAGGCCGCTGCGCGCAACGCAGCCGAATTTACTGACGCGCTGGTGCTGACCGGCCAGTCCGTGCAGTACCACGGCACCATCAGCGCGCGCGGCCAGATGAGCTGGACCGCGGCGCGCGCCGCCGCGCAACGCGGCCAGGGGTTCGACGCGATCCTCGCGCAGTGGTGGCCGCAGGCGACGCTCACGTCGTTCCAGAGCCCGGTGGGGGGAGATTGCTCACCGGTGGCGGGTGCGCAGCAGTGGCTGCAGGCGCGCGCGCCGGGTTGGTCGGCCCGCCTGGCTGCCGAGCCGGGTTACGAGGCGCCGCCGCTGCCCGCCGTGTGCGTCGTGCACGAGGGCCGGCCGTACGCTGATGCACGCCGCAACCGGCTCTACGTGCACCGGCTTGCGACCGAGGAAGACCGCATCGCGCTGACGCACGAATATCTGCACCTTGCCTTTGCGCGCCACCCGCGCGGGCAGGACGAACAGTTTGTCGAGGCGATGGCGCGTCGCCTGATCCGAGGGGAGGGTTTGCTGTGAAGAGTGGGATGACGCGCTTGGCGCTGGGCACCGTTGCGCTGCTGCTGGCCGCTTCGGCGCTGGCTGAGCCGGTGGCCGATCTGGAAGGGCCGATCGGCGGCTGGCGCAACAGCAAGCTGACCAACGAGCTGGAGCAATACACCGCGGCGTATCCAAAACCGCCCGTGGACCGTGGCGCGCAAAAGTACCGCACGCTCATCGCCGGACGCCTCCGCGCGGCCGGCAAGCAACGCCGCCCGCCGGTGCTTGTCGTCAACGGCAACGCCATGCCGCTGTATGGCGATGGCGAAGGCCGCTTCGCCCGCCCCTGGGCGTTCGGCCCGGGCTCGAACAGCGTCGAAATCGTCAGTGCCGACGGCCAGTCGCGCCAACGCCTGCAGTTCTACGAGGCGGACACCACCAAGACGTCGGCCAAGCTGCGCGCCATCCTCACGTGGGACGACCCGCGCGCCGAGGTCGACATGCACGTCATTTCGCCGATTGGCGATCACGCGTTCTGGGCGCAACCGCTGCTGTCCGACGGCGGCGGCCTCGACGTGGACAGCGTCGACGGTGCCGGGCCGGAGATCTTCTCGACCGCCGCGCCGCGCCCCGGCGTGTGGCTGTTCTACGTGAACTACTGGGGCAACTTCAACGCCGGCGGCTACAACTTCGACGAAAAAGCGCACGACCGCGATCTCATCACCGCGCAACTGACGCTCATCTATAACGAGAACACGCCCAACGAGCGGCGCGAGTTCGTGACCGTACCGCTGCGCAAGATCGGTGAGCTGGCGCTGATGAAATCGATCCGCTTCTAAGGCGATCCGCATGACGCTTTCCACTTTCCGTCTTGCCGTCGCGATTGCGCTGGCCACGTTTGCGGCCGCGGGCAGCGTGCTCGCGCAAACCGACACCGGCAATGTCGAGATCGCCGCGCCGCTCAACGGCTGGCGCAATTCCGCGGGCGACGAGTCCCGCTACACGCAGGACGTGCATTACCCGGCGGTGTCGGTGTCCACGCCGCAAGGGCAGGGCGTGGCGTCGATGATCGCCGGGCGCATCCGCAACCAGCCGAAGGCGGCCGCAGCAACCGACGAGAACAAGCCGCGCCGCCGCCGTGGCGCCGATGGCGCGTCGGTCGGCACGCTGATCGTCAACGGCGTGGCCATGCCGCAGCGCATCGAGGCCGACGGCACGTTCTCGCGTCCGTACGCATTTGGCGCGGGCAGCAACAGCGTCGAGGTGCGCAGCGCGCGCGGCGACGCCAAGCGCGTGCAGTTCTACGACAGCTACACCGGCAAGCAGCGTCCGCGCTTGCGCGTGGTCCTCGCGTGGGACACCGACGGCACCGATCTCGACCTGCATGTCATCTCGCCCGACGGTCAGCACGCCTGGTACGGCAACCGCGTCGTTGAAAACGGCGGCGCGCTCGACGTGGACGTCACCACTGGCTACGGGCCCGAGATCTATTCGAACCCGGCGCCGGTGCCCGGCACGTACCTCGTCTACGTGAACTATTACGGCAGCGGCAACGACCGCAGCGCGATCACCACCGCCACCGTCACCATCATCACCGACGAGAACACGCCGTCCGAACGCCAGCAGACGTTTGTTGTGCCGATGCGCAAGGCCGGCGATCTGACGCTGCTCCGCAGTTTCACGATGAAGTAGCCCACACGATTCCGGAGTCGCCATGGACACGCAGACCGTTGCCGCCTACGACGCGCTCGCCCAAACCTTCGCGCAGGAGTGGCGCGACCAGCCGGCGCCTGAAGACCTGTACGCGCTGCTGCGCCGCGAGTTCAAGGCAGGCGGTGCCACCGCCGACATCGGCTGCGGCGCGGGGCGCGAGGTGGCGTGGCTCAACGCCAACGGTTACCCGGCGGTCGGCTACGACGCGTCTGCCGCGCTGCTGGAAGCGGCACGCGAGCAATATCCAGGGCTGTCGTTCCGGCAGGCGGTCTTGCCTGAATTGGTCGGCATTGCCGAAGGTGCGTTCGACAACGTCCTCTGCGAGACCGTCATCATGCATCCGCCGCCCGAGCAGATTGGTGCGGCGGTGCAGCGGCTGGTGTCGTTGCTGCGCCCGGGCGGCACGCTGTATCTGAGCTGGCGCGTCACGCCCGACGCCGACCAGCGCGATGGGCGCGGCCGGCTGTTCACGTCGTTCGATGCGGCGCCCGTGCGCGAGGCGCTGGCCGGCACTGAAGTGGTTTTCGACGAAGCGGCCGTTAGCCAATCGTCGGGGCGGACAATCCATCGCATCGTTGCGCGCAAGGTCTGACCGCAGCGTTTCCGACAATCCGACTGTCCTGATTGACCGCCCCTCGGCGGGGTTTGTCACAATAGCGGTTTCGCCCAGCCCGCGCGTGACATCGCGCGCACCCGCCGTCCCGATGTACGACTCTCCCGCCATAGACCACGCGCTGCAGGCGCTGCCCGAAGACACCGCCGCCGCGACGCATGCGGTGCTGCACGATGTGTTCGGCTACAGCGCCTTCCGCGGCCCCCAGGCGGAAATCGTCGCGCACGTCGCCGACTGCGGCGATTGCCTCGTGCTGATGCCGACCGGCGGCGGCAAATCGCTCTGCTATCAGATTCCGGCGCTCGTGCGGCACCGGCGCGGGCAGGGTGCCGGCATCGTCGTGTCGCCCCTCATTGCGCTGATGCAGGACCAGGTGGCCGCGCTGGAAGAGGCGGGCGTCCGCGCCGCGTATCTCAACTCCGCGCTGACGGGCGCCGAGGCCGCGCAGGTCGAGCGCGATCTCGCGGCCGGGCGGCTCGATCTCCTCTACGTGGCACCCGAGCGGTTGATGACGCCGCGCTTTCTCGAGTTGCTTGAGCGATCGCGCATCGGCCTGTTCGCCATCGACGAAGCGCACTGCGTGTCGCAGTGGGGGCACGATTTCCGGCCCGAGTACATCCAGCTTTCCGTGCTGCACGAGCGCTTCCCGCATGTGCCGCGCATTGCGCTCACCGCCACGGCCGATGCCGTCACGCGCGACGAGATCATCGAACGGCTCGCGCTCACGGGTTCCCGCGTCTTCCTCTCCAGCTTCGACCGCCCGAACATCCGCTACACCATCGTCGAGAAGGACAGCGCGCGGCAGCAACTGCTGCGCTTCATTCGCGCCGAGCACATGGACGGCGACACCTGCGACGCCGGCATCGTCTATTGCCTGTCGCGCAAGAAGGTGGAAGAGACCGCGCAGTGGCTGGCCGAGCAGGGCATCCGCGCGCTGCCGTATCACGCCGGGATGGATTCTGAAGTGCGCGCCCGCCATCAGGCGATCTTCCGCAAGGAGGAGGGCGTCGTGATGGTGGCGACCATCGCTTTCGGCATGGGCATCGACAAGCCGGACGTCCGCTTCGTTGCGCACCTCGATTTGCCCAAGAGCCTGGAGGGCTACTACCAGGAGACTGGCCGCGCCGGCCGCGACGGCCTGCCCGCCAACGCGTGGATGGCCTACGGCTTGGCCGACGTGGTGCAGCAGCGCCGCATGATCGACGAATCCGATGCGGACGATGTGCACAAACGCGTCTCCACCGCCAAGCTCGAAGCGCTGCTTGGCTTGTGCGAAGCGGCAACCTGCCGCCGCGTGGCGCTGCTTGCGTACTTCGGCGAAAGCAGCCAGCCCTGCGGCAACTGCGATACGTGCCTCACGCCGCCGCAAACCTGGGATGCCACGCGCGAGGCGCAGATGGCGCTGTCGTGCGCATACCGCGTCCAGCAAGCCAGCCGCGTGAGTTTTGGCGCGGGCCAGCTCATCGACATCCTGCGCGGCAACGCGACCGAGCGGGTCAAGCAGTGGCACCACGAAACGCTGTCGACGTTCGGCATCGGCAGCGCGCTGTCGGAAGCGGCGTGGCGCAGCGTGTTCCGCCAGTTGGTCGCACAAGGCCTGTTTGCGGTCGACCACGGCGGCCATGGCGCGCTGATCCTCACCGATGCGGCGCGTCCGGTGCTCAAGGGCGAGCAGCGCGTGATCCTGCGCCGTCAGACAGAGAAGGCGCGCGGCACATCGTCCTCGTTGACGAAGAAGGAGCGCCGCGCCGATCCGGCCGCCGATCTTTCGCCGGAGGCGCAGGTGCGCTGGCAGGCGTTGCGCGCGTGGCGGACTCAGGCCGCGCGCGAGCATAGCGTGCCGGCGTACGTCATCTTCCACGACAGCACGCTCGCGCACATTGCCCAGACCGATCCGGATTCGCGCGAGGCGCTGGGCGAGTTGCCGGGCATCGGCGTGGCCAAGCTGGACCGGTATGGGCAGGCGCTGCTCGACGTGTTGGCGAAGTGCCGCGAAGCGGCCTAGCTGGCTGCCAGGGGCAGTGGCCCCATCACGCCAGTGCGCGCCAGATGCTCGCCAAGAAAATCGACGAACGCGCGCACCTTCGGGAGCAGATGGACGCGCTGCGTGAACACGGCGTGCAGCGGCACTTCGCGCGCGGTGTAGTCGGTCAGCACGGCCTGCAGGCGCCCGGCCGCGATGTCCTCCCGCACGAGGTACGCCGGCCCCAGCGACACCCCCAGCCCTGAGCGCGCCGCCTCGCGCAGCACGAGGCTGTTGTTGGCCAGCATCGAGCCGGACACGTGCGCCACATGGCGCTGGCCTGCCGTATCCGTGAGGATCCAATCGTACGGCCCGTCGTAATTGGCATAGACGAGGCAGTTGTGTTGGCGCAGATCGTCCGGCGTGCGCGGAATGCCGTGCTTGCGGAAGTACGACGGCGCGCCGTAGATAGCATGTGCGCAGCTGGCCAGCCGCCGCGCGACGAGCGACGAGTCCTCTAGCATGCCGATGCGGACCGCCACGTCGATGCGCCCAGCGACCAGATCGGCATAACGGTCGTTCATGTCCAGGTCGATCTGCACGGCCGGGTAGCGCGCCTGGAATGCGCCCAGCAGCGGCGCCAGCAATGTCACCGCAAACGAGGCCGGCGCCGACACGCGCAACGTGCCGCGCGCCTCGTCGCGCAGGGCAGTCACGGCCTGCTCGGCGGCGTCCACGAGGGCAAGGCCTTCGCGGCTCTTCTCGAAGAACGCCGCGCCCGCCTCGGTCAGCGACAGGCGCCGCGTCGTGCGTTGCAGCAGGCGCGTCTGCAGCCGCGCTTCCAGCCGCGCGAGCGCCTTGCTGATCACGCCGCGCGACATCCCCATTGCATCGGCCGCCGCCGACAGGCTGCCGCGCTCCACCACCTGCACGAAGACCACCACGTCAGAAAGCCGATCCATATTTGCGCACGTATGGAAACAATATGGCGCCAGAGGCTACCTTAATCTGCGCGAATCGGCTGGCTAGGATGGGGGTCTCCGACTCCTCGTCCCGCGCATCATGACCACCGAAGCCCCAGCCGTTCTCAACACGCCCCTCGCCGACGCGCTTCCCCGTGGCGCCACGCCGCTGTTTGCCGCCGCCGTCGGGCTCATCGTCGTGAACCTGTTCGGCATACAGCCGCTCGTCGCCGAGATTGCCGCCAGCATCGGATGGACGACGGCCGCCACCGGGCTGCTGGTGACGGCCACGCTCGTCGGCTACGGCATCGGGCTGCTGCTGCTGATGCCGTTGACCGACCTGCAGGACAACCGCGCGCTAGTCTCGCGCACGCTGTGGGGCGCCGTGGCGTCGCTCGCGCTGACCGCCGTCGCGCGCAGCGGGCAGGTGCTGATGCTGGCCGCCTTCGCTATCGGCGTCACCTCGACCGTCATCCAGATGTTGATTGCGCTGGCCGGGCGCCTGGCGGGCGACCATCGGCGCGGCCGCGTGCTCGGCGACATCATGATCGGCCTGAACCTCGGTATCCTGCTGTCGCGACCGGCTGCGAGCCTGATCGCCGCGCAGTGGGGGTGGCGGGCGTACTACGGCGCCTCCGCCGTGGCGATTGTCGCGCTGGCGGTCGTGCTGCCACGCGTGATGCCGACCTTCGTGCCGCCGCGCGCGCTGTCTTACGGCGCGCTGCTGCGTTCATACGGACGCCTGTTGCGCGCCGAGCCCGTGCTGCGACGCCGCGCTGCCACCCAGGCGCTGCTCATGGCCGCGTTCACCTTGTTCTGGACGGCTGTGGCACTCCGGCTGGCGGCGGCGCCGTTCCACCTGTCGCAGAGCGGCATCGGCGTCTTTGCGCTGTGCGGCGCGGCGGGGGTGGTCGCCGCGCCCGTGGCGGGCCGCCTGGCGGATCGTGGCTTGGTGCGCGTGGGAACGCTGCTCGCCCATGGCATTGCGGCGGCCGGCTTGCTACTGGCGCTGGCGTCGGCGCTCGTGCCCGGCTTGGGCGTTCCCGTCGCGCTGACGATGCTGGCGGCGGCGGCATTGCTGCTGGATTTCGGCGCGATCGGCGACCAGGCGCTGGGCCGGTACACCGTCAACACGCTGCCGCCCGAAATCCGCGGACGAGTGAACGGGCTCTATACGGGGGCATTCTTTTTTGGCGCTGCGGCAGGCGGCGGGCTTGCGGGCGCGACGTGGGACCGTGCCGGCTGGGTCGGCGTGTCGGTCCTCGCGCTTGGTTTCGTGGCCGCCGCCGCACTGGCCTTCCTGTGGCCGGAGTCCGCACGCCGTGCTGCCCACGCGACACACCGGGGGTGCTGATCGGCACACCGCGCTACCAGAGCGGTAGCGCGCTTGACGCTTGCAACACACCCGGCTATAGTGCCAGATTCGAGTTTTTGGCTTCTGGCTCCGCACGTCCGTGCCCGGCAAAGCGCCGTGCAAGACATCTGAACCAGACGGGCTCGCGCTCTTTGGTCTTGATCTGTTCCCGCAGGTCCTCTTCCCAGAGCGTTCTGCTCGCCACTTCCATAAAACCCGATTGCGCCGTCCGCCTCATAAATGAGGCGTTCACGTTATGTGAGCCGGCGATTTTTCAAAAACCAAGCTGGATTGAACAATGCCAACCATCAACCAACTGGTTCGCAAGCCCCGCGTCTCGGAAAAGCTGAAGAGCAAGAGCCCGGCACTTGAGAACTGCCCGCAGCGTCGCGGCGTGTGCACCCGCGTGTACACCACGACGCCGAAGAAGCCGAACTCGGCACTGCGTAAGGTCGCCAAGGTGCGCCTGACCAACGGTTTCGAAGTCATTTCGTACATCGGCGGTGAAGGCCACAACCTGCAAGAACACAGCGTCGTGCTGATCCGCGGCGGCCGTGTGAAGGACTTGCCGGGTGTGCGTTACCACATCGTGCGCGGCTCCCTTGACCTGCAAGGCGTCAAGGACCGTAAGCAAGCGCGCTCGAAGTACGGCGCGAAGCGTCCGAAGGCAGCCTAAGCTGCGAGGATCGCGCCGCATCTGCGGTCACGGTCTTGTCATGAGCAGGCGGTACAACGGTGCGTTTTTTCGATCGCACTGGCACCGTCGAGTAAGTGGTCACCCGGCTCAGATTGTTGGAAGACAAGCTAGTTGGTGGCCGGAGAACCGAAGCGGTTCTCAACTGAACTGAAGAAGGAAAGAAGATGCCACGTCGTCGTGAAGTCCCCAAGCGGGAAATTCTGCCGGACCCGAAGTTCGGCAATGTGGAAGTCGCCAAGTTCATGAACGTCCTGATGCTGGACGGCAAGAAGTCGGTGGCTGAGCGTATCGTCTACGGTGCGTTCGACCAGATCGAGAAGAAAGCAGGCAAGGCGCCCATCGAAGTCTTCAGCGTTGCAATCAACAACGTGAAGCCGGTGGTCGAAGTGAAGAGCCGCCGTGTTGGCGGTGCCAACTATCAGGTGCCGGTCGAAGTCCGGCCGTCGCGTCGTCTGGCATTGGCGATGCGTTGGCTGCGGGAAGCTGCGAAGAAGCGCAGCGAGAAGTCGATGGCCCTGCGTCTTGCTGGTGAGCTGCTCGAAGCTGCAGAAGGCCGCGGCGGCGCGATGAAGAAGCGCGACGAAGTGCACCGCATGGCCGAAGCCAACAAGGCGTTCTCGCACTTCCGCTTCTAAGCGACGCGACAACGTTGTTGGTTGCTGGGCGGGCTGTGTGCGCACATCTCGCCCATTTGTATTAGGGGCGCTTGGCGATTGCCGGCGCCCCGTTGACGAATCTGAGGATTAACCGTGGCTCGTAAGACCCCCATTGAGCGCTACCGTAACATCGGTATTTCTGCTCACATCGACGCCGGCAAGACCACCACGACCGAGCGGATCCTGTTCTACACCGGTGTGAACCACAAGATCGGTGAAGTGCATGATGGCGCCGCCACCATGGACTGGATGGAGCAGGAGCAAGAGCGCGGCATCACCATCACGTCCGCTGCCACCACCGCCTTCTGGAAGGGCATGGCGGGCAACTACCCCGAGCACCGCTTCAACATCATCGACACCCCGGGCCACGTGGACTTCACCATCGAGGTGGAGCGTTCCATGCGCGTGCTGGACGGCGCGTGCATGGTGTACTGCGCGGTGGGCGGGGTGCAGCCGCAGTCGGAAACCGTCTGGCGTCAGGCCAACAAGTACAAGGTGCCGCGTCTGGCGTTCGTCAACAAGATGGACCGTACCGGCGCGAACTTCTTCAAGGTCTATGACCAGCTGAAGACCCGTCTGAAGGCCAACCCGGTGCCCGTCGTGGTGCCGATCGGCGCGGAAGACGGCTTCCAGGGCGTCGTCGACCTGCTGGAAATGAAGGCCATCATCTGGGACGAAGCCAGCCAGGGCGTGAAGTTCGAATACAAGGACATCCCGGCCGAGTTGCAAGCCACCGCTGAGGAATGGCGCGAGAAGATGGTGGAGGCCGCGGCCGAAGCCAGCGAAGAGCTGATGGAAAAGTACCTGGGCGGCGAAGAGCTGACCCGTGCCGAGATCGTCAAGGCGCTGCGTGACCGTACCATCGCCTGCGAAATCCAGCCGATGCTGTGCGGCACCGCGTTCAAGAACAAGGGCGTGCAGCGCATGCTCGACGCCGTGATCGACTTCCTGCCGTCGCCGGTCGACATTCCGCCGGTCAAGGGCGTGGACGAGAACGACGACGAGAAGAAGCTCGAGCGCAAGGCTGACGACAACGAAAAGTTCTCGGCGCTGGCGTTCAAGATCATGACCGACCCGTTCGTTGGCCAGCTGATCTTCTTCCGCGTCTACTCGGGCAAGGTCAATTCGGGTGACACGGTGTACAACCCGGTCAAGCAGAAGAAGGAACGTCTGGGCCGTATTCTGCAGATGCATGCCAACCAGCGCGAAGAAATCAAGGAAGTGCTGGCCGGTGACATCGCTGCGGCAGTGGGCCTGAAGGACGCGACCACGGGTGACACGCTGTGCGATCCGAGCGCGCCGATCGTGCTGGAGCGCATGGTGTTCCCGGAGCCGGTGATCTCGCAGGCCGTCGAGCCGAAGACCAAGGGCGATCAGGAAAAGATGGGCCTGGCGCTGAACCGCCTGGCTGCAGAAGATCCGTCGTTCCGCGTGAAGACCGATGAAGAGTCGGGCCAGACCATCATTTCGGGCATGGGCGAGCTCCACCTCGAAATTCTGGTCGACCGCATGAAGCGCGAATTCGGCGTGGAAGCCAACATCGGCGCGCCGCAGGTGGCCTACCGCGAAACGATCCGCAAGACGGCAACCGACGTCGAAGGCAAGTTCGTCAAGCAGTCGGGCGGCCGCGGCCAATACGGCCACGCAGTGATCACGCTGGAACCGCAAGAGCCTGGCAAGGGCTTCGAGTTCGTCGACGCCATCAAGGGCGGTGTGATTCCGCGGGAATTCATCCCGGCAGTGCAGAAGGGTATCGAAGACACGCTGACTGCGGGCGTCCTGGCCGGCTTCCCGGTCGTCGACGTGAAGGTCACGCTGACGTTCGGTTCGTACCACGACGTGGACTCGAACGAAAACGCGTTCCGGATGGCCGGCTCGATGGCGTTCAAGGAAGCGATGCGCCGCGCCAGCCCGGTGCTGCTCGAGCCGATGATGGCCGTGGAAGTGGAAACGCCGGAAGACTACACCGGTACCGTGATGGGCGACCTGTCGTCCCGCCGCGGCATCGTGCAGGGCATGGACGACATGGCAGGCGGCGGCAAGATCATCAAGGCCGAAGTCCCGCTGTCGGAAATGTTCGGTTACTCGACCGCGCTGCGCTCGGCCACGCAAGGCCGCGCCACGTACACCATGGAATTCAAGCACTACGCTGAGGCACCGAAGAACATCGCCGAAGCCGTGATGGCCGCCAAGGGTACGAAGTAATCAACGTGTTTGGGCGACCGCACGTGCGGTCGCCCCGATCCATATCTAGTAATTAGCTGATTCCGAATTGAGGAGCTGACATGGCAAAGGAAAAGTTCGAGCGGACCAAGCCGCACGTGAACGTTGGGACG
>NZ_LWRX01000100.1:0-416 GCF_001683835.1 Ralstonia sp. RL
CAAGGCCGACCGCGAATACGCGATCATCCAGAGCGAGTTCTACACCAAGCCCGATCCGGAAAAACGCCAGGTCGACGGCGTGCCGCTGTACGTGCTCGACGGCGACCGGGTGCGCGCCAAGGCCCCCACCTACACCGTGTTCAACGGCCGCTACAACGGCTTCGTCGACAATCCGCTGCCGGCCAAGCCGGGCGAGCGGGTGCGCCTGTTCGTGCTCAACGTCGGGCCGTCCAACACCTCCAGCTTCCACGTGGTGGGCACCATCTTCGACCGCGTCTGGATCGAAGGCAATCCGGACAACCAGTTCCGCGGCATGCAGACCGTGCTGCTCGGCTCCTCCAACAGCGCCATCACGGAATTCGTCGTGCCGGAGGCCGGCAGCTATGTGATGGTCGACCACCATTTCGCCAACGCCT
>NZ_LWRX01000139.1:0-4000 GCF_001683835.1 Ralstonia sp. RL
GTCCCTATCATGGTCCCCATCATGGTCCCTATGCCATGCGAAACCATGCGAAACTTGCGCTTCACTCAGCCGTTCTTCCTGCCTTATGACATCTTCCCCGCCGCCATCTTCCCCTGCCGCTCCCGATAAAGACGGGCTCATCGCGCCGGAGTCGCATGCGCAGGCGCTGGGCGCTGCGCTGGTCAAGCTGGAGGGGCGCGTGTTCCTGCGCTTTGCCGGCGTCGCGCAGGCCGGCAGCCTGCGCGTGCCGTACGACTTGGTGCCGAGCAAGGGCGTGCTGGCCAAGCCGAGCAAGTGGCGCAAGATGGAGCCGGAAGAGCAACTGCAATTGATTGCGGAGCGCGCCCAGCCGGCGGCGCAGGAAGAGCTGCGGCGTCAGGTCGCGCGCTTCGCCGCCGACATGCACGCGCGCGCCGAGGCCGCCGGGCTCGATGCGATGGCCTTCCTGCATGCCTTGGCGGGCCAGGACACGTCCGAGCCGGCCGAATACGTGTTCGAGCGCATCGAGCAGCGCCTAGCGCACGCGATCGAGCGGCAGCACGAGGAACGGCATGCGGCGCTGACCAAGGAAAGCATCAATCTCGCGGAATATCCGGCCTCGTTCGAGCTCGCGTACCGCATGCCGCGCCGCTTCATCGCGCTATTGGGGCCGACCAATTCCGGCAAGACGCACCAGGCGATGGAGGCGCTGGCCAGGGCGAAGTCGGGCGTCTATCTGGCGCCGCTGCGCCTCCTGGCGCTGGAAAACTACGAGCGGCTGCAGCAGGCGCGCCCGCACGGCGAGCCGCTGCAGGTGAGCCTGGTGACCGGCGAGGAGCGCCGCATCGTGGAAGGCGCCACGCACGTGGCCAGCACCGTCGAGATGCTCGACACCAAGCGCCGGGTCGAGGTCGCGGTGATCGACGAGATCCAGATGCTGGGCGACCGCGACCGCGGCGCGGCCTGGACCGCGGCGGTGTGCGGCGCGCCCGCCAGCGTGGTCTACCTGGTCGGCGCGCTGGAGGCGCGGCGCGCGGTCGAGGCGCTGGCCGAACGGCTGGAATGCCCGCTCGAAGTGCATGTCCTGAAGCGCAAGGCGCCGCTGACGGTCGAGCCGGCGCCGGTGCGCAAGCTGCGCAACCTGCGGCGCGGCGACGCCGTCATCGCGTTCTCGCGGCGCGAGGTGCTGATGTGGCGCGACATGATCACCGAGCACGGCTTTTCGGTGGCGACCGTCTACGGCAACCTGTCGCCCGAGGTGCGGCGCGCGCAGGCGGCGCGTTTCCGCAACCGGGAAGCCGACATCGTGGTCGGCACCGACGCCATCGCCATGGGCCTGAACCTGCCGATCGAGCGCGTGGTGATGACGACCTCTGTCAAGTTCAACGGCGTCGAAGAGGAAGAGGTGCCGGCGGCATTGGCGAAACAGATCGCCGGGCGCGCCGGGCGCTTCGGCGTGCATGAAGAGGGCTTCGTCGCCGGCTTCGACGACGACACCCATTACGTGCTGCGCGCCTTGTTGAAGGAAAAGATTGCGCCGGTCGCCGCCGCCGGCTTTTCGGTGTCGCCCACGCTGGAGCACCTGCACCGCATCGGGGCGGTGACCGGGGAACAGTCGCTGGCCAAGCTGTTCAAACGCTTCGTCTACAACATCGACGTGCCGGACGGCTTCTTCTTCCCCAGCATTACCGAAGAGCAGCTGGAGCGCGCGGTGTGGCTCGACACGCTGCCGCTGTCGGTGGCGGAAAAGTTCACGCTGTCGCTGGTGCCGATTTCCACCAAGGTGCCGGCCCTGCACCAGGCCTGGCTCGATTGGGCGCATGCGCTGGCCAGGCGCAAGGTCTGGACGCTGCGCCACGAAGCGGCGGCATTGGCGCGCCAGAACCTGCAGGAGGTGGAAGACACGTGCCGCATGTATTCCGCCTACGCCTGGCTGAGCTACCGCTGTCCGGAATATTTCCCCAGCGGAGAAGTCGCGCAGGAACTGGCGCGCGAGGCGTCCGAGCGGGTCGATGCGATCCTGCGCGCGCAGAATGCGGCGATGCGCAAGCGGCGCGGCGGCCGGGCGGCATAGATTTTGTCGATTTGCAATAAAACCAGCCTATCGCCATCATTAAAACTATAGATTTCACATATAAATCGCTTTCCGTTATGATGCATTCATCATCTTTTTCACCCTGAGTCATTAACGATTCATTCAAATGGAGCGAGCAACGCTATGTCACTGATCAATACGCAAGTCAAACCGTTCAACGCCACCGCTTATCACAATGGCAAGTTCGTCCCGGTGTCGGACGCCGATCTGAAGGGCAAGTGGTCCGTCGTGTTCTTCTACCCGGCCGACTTCACCTTCGTCTGCCCGACCGAGCTGGGCGACCTGGCCGACAACTACGACACCTTCAAGTCGCTGGGCGTGGAGATCTACGCCGTGTCGACCGACACCCACTTCACCCACAAGGCATGGGCTGACGCCTCCGAGACGATCAAGAAGATCAAGTATCCGATGATCGGCGACCCGACCGGCGCGATCACCCGCAACTTCGACGTGATGATCGAGGAAGAAGGCCTGGCGCTGCGCGGCACCTTCGTGATCAACCCGGAAGGCCAGATCAAGGTCTGCGAAATCCACGACAACGGCATCGGCCGCGACGCCAAGGAACTGCTGCGCAAGGTGCAGGCAGCCCAGTACGTCGCTTCCCACCCGGGCGAAGTGTGCCCGGCCAAGTGGACCCCGGGCGAGAAGACCCTGGCGCCGTCGCTCGACCTCGTCGGCAAGATCTAAATCCGCAGCGGCGCGTCTCATTCAAAGACGCGCCATTTCCCCGGACGCAGGGCACCGCGTCCGGCGCCAGTGCCCCTCCCCGATCAGCTTCGATTGATCCGGCAGCGCAAGGCTGATCCGGCGGCGGCACTGTTTTGCCCGATTTTTTCAACCAATTTTTAAAGCGAGCCCATCATGTTGGACGATACCCTCAAGACCCAACTGAAAGCCTATCTCGAGAGAATCACCCATCCGATCGAGATCATCGCGTCGCTCGACGAAAGCGACGCCTCGCGCGACATGGCCGCGCTCCTGACCGACATCGCCGCGCTGCATCCCGGCATCACGCTGGCCAAGGATGGCACCGACGAACGCGTGCCGTCGTTCTCGCTCAACCGCGTCGGCAGCAACATCGGCATCCGCTTCGCCGGCATCCCGATGGGCCACGAGTTCACCTCGCTGGTGCTGGCGCTCTTGCAGGTCGGCGGCCACCCGCCCAAGGTCGAGGCCGACGTGCTGGAGCAGATCCGCAACCTGCCGGGCGAATACCGTTTCGAGACCTATATCTCGCTGTCCTGCCAGAACTGCCCGGAAGTGGTGCAGGCGCTCAACCTGATGGCTGTGGTCAATCCCAACATCCGCCATGTGATGGTCGACGGCGCCTTGTTCCAGGACGAAGTGAGCGCCCGCCAGATCATGGCGGTGCCGACCGTGTTCCTGAACGGCGAGACCTTCGGCCAGGGCCGCATGAGCGTCGAGGAAATCCTCGCCAAGCTCGATGCCGGCGCCGCCCGGCGCGAAGCCGCCAAGCTCGCGCAGAAGGACGTGTTCGACATGCTGGTCGTCGGCGGCGGCCCGGCCGGCGCCGCCGCCGCCATCTATGCTGCGCGCAAGGGCATCCGCACCGGCGTGGTGGCCGAGCGCTTCGGCGGCCAGGTGCTCGACACCCTCGGCATCGAGAACTTCATCTCGGTGCAGGAAACCGAGGGGCCGAAACTGGCGGCCGCGCTGGAACAGCACGTCAAGAGCTACGAGGTCGACGTGATGAACATGCAGCGCGCCGCCGCCCTGGTGCCGGGCGAGGCCATCGAGGTGAAACTCGCCAGCGGCGCTTCCCTGAAGGCGAAGACCGTGGTGCTGGCCACCGGCGCGCGCTGGCGCGAACTGAACGTGCCCGGCGAGCAGCAATACCGCAACCGCGGCGTGGCCTACTGCCCGCACTGCGACGGCCCGCTGTTCAAGGGCAAGCGCGTGGCGGTG
>NZ_LWRX01000150.1:0-44673 GCF_001683835.1 Ralstonia sp. RL
ACCGCTGGTGCCGGCGCTGCAGAGCTGGTGGATGAAGATCCACGTGCCCGCCAATTTCATCGGCTATGGCACGTTTGCCTTGGCGGCCATGGTCGGTTCCGCGTACCTGCTCAAGGAGCACGGCATCCTGCTCGATCGCCTGCCCTCGCTGGAGGTGCTGGACGACGTGATGTACAAGGCCATCACCGTGGGCTTCGCGTTCTTCACCATTGCCACGATCCTGGGCGCGCTGTGGGCTGCCGATGCGTGGGGCGGATACTGGAGCTGGGATCCGAAGGAGACGTGGGCGCTGATCGTGTGGCTGAACTACGCCGCGTGGCTGCACATGCGGCTGATGAAGGGCCTGCGCGGCCGCATGGCGGCGTGGTGGGCGCTGATTGGCCTGCTCGTCACGACGTTCGCCTTCCTGGGGGTCAACATGTTCCTGTCGGGCCTGCACAGCTACGGCGAGCTGTAAGCCACGAAAAATCCTCAGCGGACTGGAATAAGGACGCGCCTGGCGTGTTTACTGCTCTGTGAGGGCGCCTCGGTTGTCCCCTTTCCGGCGCCCCTCCACCAAGGAGAACAAGATGAGCCAGTCCGCAACTTTCCCCGCATGGTTCCGTCCGCGCATGGCCTTCGCCGGTGCAGTGATGCTCGTGTCGCTTTCCGCGCTTGGTCTGGCGGGTTGCGCCAGCATGGGCATGGGAGCGTCCTCCACGCCGACCGCCGTCAAGGTGACCAACGGCACGCTCACCGACGAGCATGGCATGACGCTCTACACGTTCGACCGCGACACCACGGCCGGCAAGAGCGCCTGCAACGGCAACTGCGCCAACAACTGGCCGCCGCTGGCCGCCAACAGCGCGGACAAGCCCTCCGGCGACTACACCATCGTCACCCGCGACGACGGCAAGCAGCAGTGGGCCTACCGCGGCAAGCCGCTCTATCTGTTTGCCAAGGACAAGATGCCCGGCGACCAGACCGGAGACGGCGTCCTGAACGTCTGGCACGTCGCCAAGCCGTAATCGTCTGCCGGCTGCGCGCCCATGACCGACCTCGCCGGCCGCCTGATCGCGCTGACGCCGCGCCTGCGCCGTCATGCGCGCGGCCTGGCCGGCGAGGCAAGCCGCGCCGATGACCTCGTCCAGGACACGCTGGAGCGCGCCTGGCGTTATCGGTGGCGCTTCCAGTTGCGTCCCCGGCTGGGTGCCACGGACGAGAGCGACGGCCTATTCGCGTGGTTGCTGACCATCATGCATCGCTTGCACCTGAACGCCGTGCGCCGGCCGGATCGGATCGAGCTGACCGACGCGCCGCCCGATATTGCCGTCGACGACAACCCGGGCCTGCGCCGCGATCTGCTGCGCGCGCTGGCCACCTTGCCGGAAGAGCAGCGTGCTGTACTGCTGCTCGTCGGGTTGGAGCAGTTCGCCTACAAGGAAGCTGCCGACGTGCTCGGTGTACCAGTGGGTACGGTGATGTCGCGCCTGTCGCGGGCGCGCGAGCGCATGCGCGTGGCACTCGACGGCACCCCTGCGGCATCCCAGCCGGCGGGTGGCGGCGCTGCGCTGCACCGTGTGAAGTGAGGCGAGCCATGTCTGCCGACATTCACATCGACGAACTCCACGCCTACGCAGACGGGCGCTTGCCGGCCACACGCCGCGCCGCGGTGGAGGCGTATCTGGCCGCCCATGCGGACGCCGCCGCAGAGGTGGCGCGGTGGCGGGCGATGAACGCCGACCTCCATCGCGCGCTTGACCCGCTGCTCAACGAACCCGTGCCGCCGCGGCGGATTCCGGCCGCGATACAGGCTGCGGCACGGCGGCAGCCCACTGCGGGCTTTGGCGCACTGCGTGGATGGAGCACGTTGGCCCTCGGCGTGGCATGCATGACCATCGGGGCCGCAGCGGGCTGGTTCAGTCGGGGTGTTGCGGAAGTCACCGTGCCGATGCAGCGTTTCGCCAACGACGCGCTGGTGTCGCACGTTGTCTTTTCCCCCGAGTCGAAACACGTGGTGGAGGTGCCCGCCGACGAAGAAGCGCATCTCGTCACGTGGCTCTCACGGCGGCTCGATGCGCAGCTGCACATTCCCGACCTCACCTCGTTGGGCTACCGCCTCATCGGCGGCCGCCAGACGGTGGTGGCGGATGCGCCCACCGCCATGCTGATGTACGAAGGGCCGGGCGGGGTGCGCATTTCCGTGCAGTTGCGGCGCATGCCGAACAATCGCGACACCGGCTTCCGGCTCGAAACCCTCCCCCCGGACAACCGTGTGCTGCGGGCGCTTCAGCCGGCCGTGGATCATCCGCCCCCCATGGCGTTCTACTGGGCGGATCACGGCCTGGGGTTTGCGGTCTCGGGCCCGCTCGCGCGCACGCAACTGCTGGAGGTGGCACAGGCGGTCTACCGGCAGTACAGCGAGTTCACCGGGCCGACGGGCGGCAGGAAATAGTGCAGTTTTTTTTGCGATGCGCTGTCAGGTCGGCGGCAGGCGCACGACCAACGGACAGGGAGGGCGAGCCTCCCCGCATAACGAGGACCCATCATGCTGATCAAGACCGATCGCTGGCTGCGCGGCGATGACATTCCCGCCAGCGAAATCACGCCGCAGCCTATCTTCGAGCAGCGGCGGCGCATCCTGGCCGCCGCAGCCATGGGCGCCGCGGGCGCAGCGCTGGCGCCCTGGACATCGCGCGAGGCCTTCGCGGCCAATCCTCCGCTGGCCAAACTGCCGGCCAAGCCGAACCCCGCCTACACCACCGTCGAAAAGCCCACGCCCTACGACGAGGTTACGACGTACAACAACTTCTACGAATTCGGAACGGACAAATCCGACCCGGCGCGCTATGCCGGCACGCTGCGCCCGCGCCCGTGGCAGGTCAGCGTGGAGGGCCTGGTGAAGACGCCCAAGACGTACGATCTGGACGACCTGACGAAATTCGCCCCGATGGAGGAGCGCGTCTACCGCCTGCGCTGTGTCGAAGGGTGGTCGATGGTGATTCCTTGGGTCGGCTTTCCGCTGGCCGAACTCATCAAGCGCGTGGAGCCGCAGGGCAGCGCCAAGTACATCCAGTTCATCTCGCTGGCCGACAAGCGGCAGATGCCCGGCATCGGCAGCCCGGTGCTGGAATGGCCGTACAGCGAAGGCCTGCGCCTGGACGAGGCCATGCACCCGCTGACGTTGCTGACCTTCGGTCTCTACGGCCAGGTGCTGCCTAACCAGAACGGCGCGCCGGTGCGCGTGATCGTGCCGTGGAAGTACGGCTTCAAGAGCGCCAAGTCCATCGTCAAGATCCGCTTTGTCGACAAGCAGCCGCCCACCAGCTGGAACATCGCCGCGGCCAACGAGTATGGCTTTTATTCCAACGTGAACCCGACCGTGGACCATCCGCGATGGAGCCAGGCCACCGAGCGCCGCATCGGCGAAGACAAGGGCGGCTTCGGCGGCCTGTTCGCGCCCAAGCGCAAGACGCTGATGTTCAACGGCTACGATCAGGTCGCGCCGCTGTATGCCGGCATGGATCTTCGCAAGAACTTCTGAGGCAGCGATGATGCATTTGCCGTCCATGCTGTCGCCCAGGTCGCTGCGCGTGGTGAAGATCGCCGTGTGGCTGGCCGCGCTTGTGCCGTTTCTGCGCATCGTCTTCCTGGGCGCGACCGACCAGTTCGGGCCGAACCCGCTGGAGTTCGTCACGCGGTCGACCGGCACATGGACGCTGGTGCTGCTGTGCTGCACGCTGGCCGTCACACCGCTGCGCCGGCTGACAGGCATGAACTGGCTGATCCGCCTGCGCCGCATGCTGGGGCTTTACACGTTCTTCTACGGCACGCTGCACTTCCTGATCTGGCTGGTGGTCGACCGCGGGCTCGATCCGGCATCGATGCTCAAGGACATCGGCAAGCGGCCGTTCATCACCGTCGGCTTTACCGCCTTCGTGCTGATGATCCCGCTCGCGGCCACGTCGACCAACGCCATGGTCCGCCGGCTCGGCGGCAAGCGCTGGCAGTGGCTGCACCGGCTGGTGTATGCGACGGGCGTGCTCGGCATCCTGCATTACTGGTGGCACAAGGCGGGCAAGAACGACTTTGCCGAGGTGTCGATCTACGCCGCGGTGATGGCCGTGGTCTTGGGGTTGCGCCTGTGGTGGGCGTGGCGTGGGTCGCGGCAGAGCGCCATGCCGCGCACGATGCCGGCGCGCGATTGAGCCGCATGCAACGCACGTGAAAAAAGCCGCGGATGTTCGCGGCTTTTTTGTGCGATGACGCTGGCTTATGCCGGCAGCAGATGCTCGCCGCGGATCAGGTCTTCAAAGCGCTCGCGCTCGCGCACCAGGTGCACCTTGTCGCCATCGACGATCACCTCTGCGGCGCGATTGCGCGTGTTGTAGTTTGAGCTCATCGTGAAGCCGTACGCGCCGGCCGACAGGACGGCCAGCAGGTCGCCCGACTGCACGGCCAGCGACCGGTCGCGGCCCAGCCAGTCGCCCGATTCGCAGACCGGGCCAACCACGTCGTACATGACGGGCGCGCTTTCGCCTTCGCGCACCGGCACGATGTGGTGATACGCCTCGTACATCGCCGGGCGGGCAAGGTCGTTCATGGCCGCATCGACGATGCAGAAGTTCTTGCTCGCGCCGGGCTTGAGGTATTCGACGCGCGTGAGCAGCAGGCCGGCATTGCCCACCAGAGAGCGGCCGGGCTCGAACAGCACGGTGCGGTCGCCAAAGCCGCGCTGCTCGATGCGGTCGAGCAGCGTGCGGGCAAACGCGGTGATGTCCGGCGGCGTCTCATCGGTGTAGGTGATGCCCAGACCGCCGCCCACGTCGATGTGCGACAGGCGGATGCCGTCGGCGTCGAGTTTGGCCACCACGTCGAGCACCTTGTCCAGCGCATCGAGGTACGGCGAGACCTCGGTGATCTGCGAGCCGATGTGGCAGTCGATGCCGACGACGCGCAGGTTCGGCATGGCCGCGGCGGCGCGGTACGTCGGCAGCACCTCGTCGAAGGCCACGCCAAACTTGTTCCCCTTCAGGCCCGTCGAGATGTACGGGTGCGTCTTGGCGTCCACGTCCGGGTTGATGCGCAGCGACACGGGCGCGGCCTTGCCCATCGAGCCGGCTACGTCGTTCAGGCGGTGCAGCTCTGGAATGGATTCGACGTTGAAGCAGGCTACGCCGGCTTCCAGCGCGAAGCGCATTTCGTCCGCGCTCTTGCCCACGCCCGAGAACACGACCTTCGATGCCGGTGCACCGGCGGCCAGCACGCGCTTGAGTTCGCCCGACGAGACGATGTCGAAACCGGCGCCGAGCTGAGCGAACACCTGCAGCACGGCCAGGTTCGAGTTCGCCTTCATCGCGTACTGCACGTGGGCATTGCGGCCCTCGCAGGCCGCGGCGTACGCGCGGTAGTTGGCGGTGAGCGCGGCGCGCGAATACACGTAGGTAGGCGTGCCAAACTGGGCGGCAATCGCGTCGAGCGCGACGCCTTCGATCATCAGGACGCCAGCCTGGCGGATCAGGGACTCGGACATGGATGGGCAACGAGGGTGGCGCCGTTGCGGGCAGCAGCGCCGGTTGAGCGAGGATGCGGGGTCAGCGGTTTGCAGGCACGGCGCTGGCCGCGTCGGCGGGTTTGGCCCCCGGCACGGGCGGCTGCGGCACCGCGTTGGGGCCGGCGATGCCCGGGTCGGGGGTTTGCGGGGCCGTCTGCGCGGGTGGCACCTTCGGCATGTACAGCGGACCACGGATCCCACAGCCGGATAGGCCTGCGGCCGTCAGGGTCAGGCCGACAGTGGCTACAATGGCGGCGGTTCGTATCATCGGAGATGGTGCGGAAAGAGCCCCAAGGCTGCGGCCTTGCGGCGGTCGGAATCACAAGAGGCGGGGCGCCCAGCGGCGCCGGAACAGCCGCCGCGCAAGATTTTGGAGTGTAGCATGCCCCCCCTGAGCGAATCGGAGTTCCTGGCGCTGGCCAAGGCCGAGCTGGACCACATCGAAAGCCTTGTCGAGAGCGCCGCCGATGAGGCGGATGCCGACATCGACGTCACCCGCGAAGGCAACGTGCTGACGCTCGCGTTCGACGACGGCTCGAAGATCATCATCAACAGCCAGGCACCGATGCAGGAGTTGTGGGTGGCGGCGCGTGCGGGCGGCTTTCACTTCCGTCGCAACGATGGCCGCTGGGTCGACACGCGCAGTGGTGAAGACCTGTACGTCGCACTGTCGCGCTACGTGAGCCAGCAATGCGAGGTCGATGTGACGCTGGCCGCCAGGTAAGCACTGCGCATCTTCGATCCTCGCAAAAGAAAAGCCGCCCAGAAGGGCGGCTTTTTCGTGGCGGACGGATTCAGTTGCCGCGGAACATATCGAGGATGCGTTGCTTCTCCTGCTCCGGCGTCGGCGCCAGGTTGATGCCCGGCTGTTGGGATTGCGGCTGGTCGCCGCCCGGTGCCTGCGTCCCCGGCAATGCGTCGCCCAGGCCGACCGAGGCGATGCCCTGGCCGTTGGCGTATTCCTCGTAGGCCCAGTCGCCGGCCATCTGCACGACGCCTTCCGGCGGCTGGCGGTCCATCTCGGGCTGGCCCTTGAGCGCGTAGCTCATGTAGTTGATCCAGATCGGCAGGGCCAGGCCGCCGCCCGTTTCACGGTCGCCCAGGCTGCGCGGGTTGTCGTAGCCCATCCACGACACGCCGACCAGCTTGGGCGTGTAGCCGCAGAACCAGGCGTCGAACGAGTCGTTCGTCGTCCCGGTCTTGCCCGCCATGTCGTTGCGGCCGAGCTTGAGCTTGGCCTGATAGCCCGTGCCGCTCGACACGACGCTGCGCAGCAACGAATCCATGATGAAGTCATTGCGCGGGTCGATCACGCGCACGGCGTCCTTGCCGGCCGTCATCGGGTGCGCCTGCTGGATGACCGTGCCGCGTGCGTCCTCCACGCGGTCGATGATGTACGGGTTCACGCGGTAGCCGCCGTTGGCGAACACCGAATACGCGCCGGCCATCTGCAGCATCGTCACCGAGCCGGCACCGAGGGCCATCGGCAGGTAGGCCGGGTGCTTGTCGGCCTCGAAGCCGAAGCGGGTGATGTACTGCTGCGCATACTGCGTGCCGATCGCACGCAGGATCCGCACCGACACCAGGTTCTTCGACTTCTGCAGCGCGCGGCGCATGGTCATCGGGCCATCGTAGCCGCCGCCGTAGTTCTTCGGCTCCCAGACCTGGCCACCGGTGTCGCCGGTCGGGATCGACAGCGGTGCGTCGTTGATCACCGTGGACGGCGAGAAGCCCTTGTCCACCGCTGCCGAGTAGATGAACGGCTTGAAGCTCGAACCCGGCTGACGCCAGGCCTGCGTGACGTGGTTGAACTTGCTGCGGTTGAAATCGAAGCCGCCGACCATCGAATAGATCGCGCCGGTTTGCGGGTCCAGCGAAATGAAGCCCGACGCCACTTCCGGCAGCTGCGTGATCGACCACTTCTGCGTCTTGGCATCCTGGATCACGCGGATCACCGCGCCCGGGCGCAGCTTGATCTTCGGCTGCGCGTTGTTCGACAACGCCGCCTGCGCAAACCGCAGGCCGTCGCCAGACACGTCGATCGTCTCACCGGTCAGCATGGTGGCACGCACGAGCTTGGGTGACACGCTCACCACCACGGCCGACTGCAGATCGTCGCTGTTCGGGTGGTCGAGCAGCGCATCGTCGATGGCCTGCTCGCGCTCTTCAGGATCGGTGGGCAGGTCGATGAACGCCTCGGGGCCGCGGTAGCCGTGGCGGCGTTCGTAATCGAGAATGCCGCGCCGCACCGATTGGTAGGCCACTTCCTGATCGCCCTTGCGGATCGTGGTGTAGACGTTCAGGCCGCGCGTGTAGGTCTCTTCGCGGTACTGCGCGTACATGAGCTGGCGCACCATCTCGGCCACGTATTCGGCGTGCACGTCGAACTCATGGCCTTCGCTGCGCACCGGCAGCTGTTCGTGGATGGCCTGGTCGTACTGCTCCGGAGTGATGTAGTGCAGGTCGCGCATGCGCTGCAGGATGTACTCCTGGCGGATCTTGGCGCGCTTGGGGTTAACCACCGGGTTGTACGCCGACGGCGCCTTCGGCAGGCCGGCCAGCATGGCCGCTTCGGCCAGGGTGATGTCCTTGATGTTCTTGCCGAAGTAGATCTGCTCGGCGCTGGCAAAACCGTATGCGCGCTGGCCCAGGTAGATCTGGTTCATGTACAGCTCGAGGATCTGATCCTTCGAGAGGCTCGCCTCGATCTTGTACGCCAGCAGCATCTCGTAGATCTTGCGCGTATACGTCTTCTCGCTCGAGAGGAAGAAGTTGCGCGCCACCTGCATGGTGATCGTCGACGCGCCCTGCGAGAGCCCGCCGTGCAGGTTGGCCAGGCCCGCGCGCAGCACGCCGATGAAGTCTACGCCCCCGTGTTCATAGAAGCGGTCGTCTTCGATGGCGAGCACCGCGCGCTTCATCACGTCGGGCATCTGGGAGATCGGCACGAAGCTTCGGCGCTCTTCACCGAACTCGCCGATGAGGACGTTGTCGGCGGTGTAGACCCGCAGCGGAATCTTCGGGCGGTAATCGGTGATGGCGTCAAGCGACGGGAGGTTAGGCGCAGCAACGAGCAGGGCATAGCCCAACAGCAGCGCCCCGACGATGCCCATGGCAACGAACAGGCCGAACATCCAGAGCAGCAGGCGTGCCCACAGCGGGCGGCGGGCCTTGGGCGGCTTGGGCGAAGCAGGGTTGGTTTGGGCAGTAGCCATTACGAGGGGTGTCTGTCAGCGTGGCGGCGATTATATCGTCGCGCCCCGCGGGCCCCGGACGCCTGGGCGTAACAGCACGTAACGCCTGTCACGCCGGCGCCCCGGACAGCACTTGTGCGGCGCGGCAGGCACCGGTAACGCGCCGTTTGTGCGCCCGGCGTACCCGGATTCAAGGCCGTGAAGAATCCGCCGTTAGAAGTAGGCGAAGCGGAAATCAAGTCAGGCGAAAGGGGTATCCCCCCGACCGTGGGGTTTTGACAACGCTTTGCGAACCGGTGCCTGCGAAATGCGCGGCGGGCCGCCGGAGCGTTTGCCTGATCTAAAGGATTTTGTGAGAATCCAGCAGCAAATCTAAGCAGGCTTTGGCGCACGTTGGATTTGCAGCGGGCGCCAGGGTTCAAAAAACTATAAACGGTGGGGTGTCTCTGTGCGACGGGGTTTGTTGTCCGGCCTGCTGCGCCGCAATATCGTCGGGATTGATATCGGGTCTTCCAGCGTCAAGGTGGTGGAGTTGTCCGCCAACGGCAAACAGGGAGATTTCCGTCTCGAAAAGTGCGCCAGCGAGCTGGTTGAACGCAGCGCCGTCGCCGACGGCAATCTGGTCAACATCGATGCGGTTGGCAATGCGCTCAAGCGTGCCATCGCCAAGGCGGGCATCCGCAGCAAGGATGCCGTGCTGGCCATTCCGTCGAGCCTGACGGAATCGCAGACCGTCAGCCTGCCTGACAACCTGACCGAAGACGAACTCTTCGTGCAGGTCGAGAGCGAAGCCAACCGGCTGTTTCCGCCCTCGCAGAACGTCAATTTCGACTATGTGGTGATCGGCCCGTCCGAAACCGAGGGCGGCATCGGCGTGCGCGTGACGGCCACGGTGTCGGAACGCGTGACGGAGCGCGTGACGGCCGCCGAGATGGCCGGCCTCAAGCCCATCGTCATGGATGTGGAAGAGAACGCCATCCAGCGCGCCATGACGCACATGCTTGCCGTCAAGCCGGACGCTACCGAGACCGAGATGCGCGACATGCCCGTGGTGGCGATGTTCCATCTGGGCGGCGCTCGCTCGCATGCGTTGTTCTACCAGGGCTGGAAGGAGCTGTACGAGCAGCCGCTGTCGGGCTCGGGCGACCAGCTCACGCAGAGCATCTCGCGCCTGTTCTCGCTCGACCTGCTCAAGGCCGAGGTCAAGAAGCGCAAGAACACGCTGCCCGACGAATACCGCAGCCAGCTGCTCAAGCCATCGCTGGAGACGCTGGCGATGGAAGTCAGCCAGACGATCCAGAACTTCCTGTCGACCTCCAGCGTCGGCCGCGTGGATGAGATCGTGCTCTCGGGCGGCCATGCATCGCTGCTCGGCGTGCAGACGGCCATTCAGCAACAGACGCAGATCAATACGACGCTGGCCAATCCGTTCGCCAACATGGGCGCGGCCAAGAACGTCAACGCGCGCTATCTGCAGCGTGATCTTCCGGCGTACATCGTCAGCGCGGGCCTGGCCCTGCGCGGGCTGCAATAAGGAGGCGCGATGGCCAACGAAAGCGCCAATGTGGCGAGCGCGCTCCCGAGCGTCAACCTGCTGCCGTATCACGCCGAGCGGCGTGCCGGCAAGCGCAAGAAAGTCTTCATTAGCCTGGCCGCAGCGGCCGCTGCAGGCGCCGTGGTGGTGTTGGCGGGCGGCATGGTGATCGATCACCAGACTGAAGAGGCCCAGCGCATCAACGACATTCTCACGCAGAAGAATGCCGAGATGGACAAGCAGATCGCCGAGGTCAACACGCTGAAGAAGGACATCGACGATCTGCTGCAGCGCCAGCAGGCCGTGGAAAGCCTGCAGAACGAACGCAACCGCCCCGTGCAGTTGCTCGAGGAACTGGTGCGTCAGGTGCCGGATGGCATCTACCTGACCTCGCTCAAGCAGGAGGGCGATCTCTACACCGTTTCCGGCATTGCGCAATCGAACGAGCGCGTCTCGGACCTGCTGCGCAACCTGGGCGGCGTGCCCTGGCTCGATCATGCGGAGCTGGGCGAGTCGGTCGCCACCACGATGACGAACAACCTGAAGGAGCAGCGCCGCCTGTTCAACTTCACGATCCGCTTCCAGTGGAAGGCCGAGCCCGCAGCGTCGGCCAAGCCGGGTGCGGCCGGTGCAGCGGCGAGGAAATGACCATGGCGCTCACGACCGATGTTTCCCTGGAAGAACTGGTCAGCCAGTTCCGCGGCCTGAACCTGAACGAGCCGGAAACCTGGCCGACCGCGCCGCGCATCCTGTTCATGATTCTGGCCGCCGTACTCGTGATCGGGTTGGGCTGGCAGCTGTACTGGAACGGCAAGTTTGACGAGCGCGATGCGAAGCGCACCGAGCAGGAGGCGCTCAAGAGCGCTTACCAGAGCAAGCTCGCGCAGGTGGTGAACCTCGAGGCGCTGCGCAAGCAGAAGGCCGAGGTGGAGCAGCGCGTTGCCAAGCTCGAGCTGCAATTGCCGAACAAGACCGAGATGGACGCGCTGCTGGCCGACGTCAACCATGCCGGCATCGCCCGCGGGCTGACGTTCGACCTGTTCCGTCCGGCCGCCGCGGTGGTGAAGCCGTACTACGCAGAGATTCCCATCTCCGTGAAGGTCAACGGGCGCTATCACGACATGGCGCTGTTTGCCGCCGATGTGGCCGCGCTGTCGCGGATCGTCACGCTGCAGAACATCTCCCTGACGGGTACCAAGGACGGTGGCATGGTGATGGATGCCCGTGCCCAGGCCTACCGTGCGCTCGACGCCGACGAGCAGGCCGCGCAACGCAAGGCTGCTGCTGCCGCCAAGGGGGGCGCCAAATGAAGGGCCACGCCATGACCCGCCGCCGCATGTCACACCTCGTGCGCCTGTCGCCGCTGTGCCTGGCCGTCGTGCTGACGGCGTGCGGCGCGAGTGAAGACGAGGAGCTGCAGCAATGGATGCAGCAGGCCCGCCAGCAGGTCAGCACCACGGTGCCGCCCCTGCCGCAGCCCAAGCCTTACGCGCCGCGCGAATACACCACCACCAGGCAGACTGACCCGTTCAGCGTGCAGAAGGTGGCGGAACTGTCGCGAGCCCAGAACGAATCGCCGGAACCGAATCGACGTCGCGAGCCGCTGGAAGACTATCCGCTGGAGGCCTTCAAGCTGCTCGGCACGATGAAGCGCAATGGCGAGACGGAAGGTGTCCTGTCTGTCGGGGACAAGACGCAGCACGTGCATGTGGGGCAGTACATCGGACAAAACTATGGTCGCATCGTCCGCATCGGAGACCAGGAACTCACCCTGCGTGAGCTGGTGCGCGAAGGCACGACCGAATGGAAAGAAAAAATGACGACCCTGAAAGTTCAGGAGGGCGCGCAATGACGATGCGTCTCGTGAAGGGCGGCCTGTCCCAGGCTGCCCGAGTGGCCCGGGGGGGCGCGGTGGCATGGCTTGCGCTGTGCTGGGTTTTCATGGCGGGCCAGGCCGCTGCTCAGCAGGCCGCGCCGGCTGCGGCCGCCGCCGCCAATGCGATCGAGAAGGTGGAGCAGGCCACGGCCGGTGAATCCACCGTCGTGACGATCACGCTCAAGAGCGCGCCGGCGCAGAAGCCGGTCGAGTTCAGCACGCAGCAGCCTGCGCGCATCGCCATCGATTTCTTTGGCGCCGGTTTCGCACAGGGCCGTGCCAACTACCAATATGGCGGCAAGCTGCTGCGCTCGGCCAACGTGGTGCAGATCGGCGATCGCACGCGCGTGGTGCTCGATCTGGTGCGCCAGACTCAGTACAAGTCGGAAGTGCGCGGCAACCAGTATGTGCTGACGCTGGAGGCCGCGCCCGTGGCCTCGGCCGCGCCGGCGCCGACGTTCTCTGCACCGCCGCCCACGGCGGGCGCCGAGCGTCCGGCCGTGCGCAACGTCGATTTCCGTCGCGGCGAAGACCAGGCGGGCCGCGTGGTCGTTGACCTGTCGACGGCCAACTCGGCGATCAACATTGCTCAGCAGGGCCAGAATCTCGTGGTCGACTTCGTGGGCGCCACGCTGCCGCAATCGCTGCGCCGCCGTTACGACGTGAGCGACTTCGGTACGCCCGTGCAGGCCATGCGCGCGACCGACAACGGCACCGGCGCACGTCTGATCATCGAGCCGCGCGGCAACTGGCAGTACAGCTCGTACCAGACCGACACGCAGTTCGTGGTCGAAGTGCGCCCGACCAAGGAAGACCCGAACAAGCTGATCGCCGGCCCGGGCTACCGCGGTGAGCGCCTGTCGCTGAACTTCCAGAACATCGACGTGCGCTCGCTGCTGCAGGTCTTTGCCGACTTCACCAACCTGAACATCGTCACGAGCGACAGCGTCACGGGCACCTTGTCCCTGCGGCTGAAGGACGTGCCATGGGATCAGGCCCTGCAGATCGTGCTCGACTCCAAGGGCCTGGCTTCGCGCCGCAACGGCAACGTGCTGTGGGTCGCGCCGCGCGGTGAGCTGGCCACGAAAGAGAAGGCCGAACTCGAGTCGCAGCAGCAGGTGACCGAACTGGAGCCGCTGCGCAGCCAGGTGTTCCGCCTGAACTACCAGAGCGCGGGCGACGTGCGCAACATGCTGCTGGGCGCCGGCGCTGCTGGTGGCGCCGGCGGCGCGGCCGGCGGGGCCGCAACGTCTCGCGTCCTGTCCAAGCGCGGCTCGCTGACCGCCGATCTGCGCACGAACCAGCTCTTTGTTTCCGACATCCCGAGCAAGCTGGAAGAGGTGCAGGCCTTCATCCAGAAGATCGACATCCCGGTGCGCCAGGTGATGATCGAGGCACGCATCGTCGAGGCCGACGACACGTTCAGCCGCAACCTGGGCGCCAAGCTGGGCTTCATGAACCGGACGAATGGTTCCGGCGTGGGCAACTCGTACACCAACGTGCTGTCGCCGATTACGGAAAACGCCAAATGGGACAACAGTCCGGCGATCAGCTTCCCGGCCAACGGCATTAACGGCGTGAATGCCGCAAGTTTGGCGGTGAGTCTGTTCAATGCCGGCGCGAATCGCTTCCTGGCGCTCGAGCTGTCCGCGCTGGAAGCCGATGGCCGAGGCAAGATCATCTCGAGCCCGCGCGTAGTGACCGCCGACAACATCAAGGCGCTGATCGAGCAGGGTACCGAGATCCCGTACCAGCAGGCGACGTCTTCGGGCGCCACGTCGGTGTCGTTCAAGAAGGCCAACCTGAAGCTGGAGGTCACGCCCAAGATCACGCCGGACGGCAACGTCTTTCTGGATGTGGACGTCAACAAGGACAGCGTCGGCATCCAGACCACCAACGGCTTCGCCATCGACACCAAGCACGTGCAGACGCAGGTGCTGGTCGAGAACGGCGGTACGGTGGTGATCGGCGGCATCTACACGCAGAACGAGCGGACCGACGTGAACAAGGTGCCGCTGCTGGGCGACATCCCGGTGGTGGGCAACCTGTTCAAGAGCACCAACAAGATCAATAACCGCACCGAGCTGCTCGTCTTCCTGACGCCGCGGGTGCTGTCCGACCAGCTGTCGCTGAAGTAGCACAGCGGCGGGGTGTGCGACCTCGGAGCCCGGCGTCCCTCGTGGAGCGCCGGGCTTTTTTGTGTTCTGCAGCCGGGTTTGTGCGGGAGGGCGGGCAAATGCCACTACAATCAGGCACAACTTCCTGATTTCGCGCGATTTTGTCTGTTTCCAACGTTTTTTTCGTCGGCCTGATGGGCGCGGGCAAGACTACGGTCGGGCGCGCCGTGGCTCGCCGGCTGGATCTGCCGTTCTTCGATTCGGATCATGAGATCGAGGCGCGCTGCGGGGTGCGCGTGCCGGTGATTTTCGAGCACGAAGGCGAAGTCGGCTTCCGCAACCGCGAGACGCACATGATCGACGAGCTCACATCGCGCCAGGGGGTGGTGGTGGCCACCGGCGGCGGCGCAGTGTTGCGGCCGGAAAACCGGGCGTTCCTGCGCGAGCGCGGCACGGTCATCTACCTGCGGGCGAATCCGCACGATCTGTATCTGCGTACGCGCCACGACAAGAACCGCCCGCTGCTGCAGACCGAAAACCCGCGTGCCAGGCTGGAAGAGCTGCATGCGGTTCGCGATCCGCTCTACCGCGAGGTGGCGCACTTCGTCATCGAGACCGGCAAGCCCACTGTCGCCCAGCTTGTTAATATGGTCCTGATGCAACTCGAGATGGCCGGCATCGTCGCGCCGCCTGCGGGTTCCCCCATTCCGTCGCAAGTCTCCCGCTCGTCATGATTACCCTTGATGTCGACCTTGGTGATCGCGCCTATCCGATCCATATCGGGTCGGGGCTGCTGGCCCAGGCCGAGTTGTTTGCCCCCCACATTCGCGGCGCGCGTGCCGTGATCGTCACCAACGAAACGGTGGCGCCACTGTACGCGGCCAAGGTCGAGGCGGCCGTCCGCTCCCTCGGCAAGGCCGTCGACACCGTTGTGCTGCCCGATGGCGAGTCGTTCAAGAAGTGGGAAACGCTGAATCGCATCTTCGATGCGCTGCTCGCCTCGGGCGCCGACCGCAAGACCACGCTGGTCGCGCTGGGTGGCGGCGTGATCGGCGACATGACCGGCTTTGCCGCCGCCTGCTACATGCGCGGCGTGCCCTTCATCCAGGTGCCGACGACGCTGCTCTCGCAGGTCGATTCGTCGGTGGGCGGCAAGACGGGCATCAACCACCCGCTGGGCAAGAACATGATCGGCGCATTCCACCAGCCGCAGGCGGTGCTTGCCGACATCGACACGCTGCGCACGTTGCCGCCGCGCGAGCTGGCCGCCGGCATGGCCGAGGTCATCAAGCACGGTGCGATTGCCGATGCCGACTACTTCGCCTGGATCGAACGGAACATCGCCGGCCTCAACGCCTGCGATGCGGCGTTGATGGCCGAAGCCGTGCGCGGCTCGGTGCGCATCAAGGCTGCGGTCGTGGCACAGGACGAGCGTGAATCGGGCCTGCGCGCCATCCTCAACTTCGGCCACACCTTCGGCCACGCCATCGAGGCCGGCCTGGGTTACGGCGAATGGCTGCACGGCGAGGCCGTCGGCTGCGGCATGGTGATGGCGGCCGACCTGTCGCATCGCCTTGGCTTCATCGACGTCGACACGCGCAACCGCATCACCGCGCTGACGCGTGCGGCCAACCTGCCCACCGTGGCGCCGGACCTGGGCCTCGAACGCTTCATCGACCTGATGCGCGTCGACAAGAAGGCCGAAGCCGGCGAGATCAAGTTCGTACTGCTGCGCAAGCTCGGCCAGGCGTTCGTCACCACGGTACCCGATGCCGATCTGCGCGCCACGCTGCAGCATGCGGTGCTGCGGCCGCCGACCGAGGCGCCGGTCGCCTGATGCCGCAAGCGATGGCCCGATGAACGATCGCCTCGATATGCCGCCCGCGCCGTTCGACCTGGAAGGCCATCTCGCTCCCTACGCCGCGCATGCGGCGCAGTCGCGCGGCCGCGTGCACGCCGAACCGCCGTCCACCTCGCGCACCGAGTTCCAGCGCGATCGCGACCGCATCATCCACAGCACGGCCTTCCGGCGGCTCGAATACAAGACACAGGTCTTCGTCAACCACGAGGGCGACCTGTTTCGCACGCGCCTGACGCACAGCCTTGAGGTGGCGCAGATCGCCCGGTCGATCGCGCGCAGCCTGCGGCTGAACGAAGACCTGGTGGAGGCCATCTCGCTCGCGCACGACCTGGGCCACACGCCGTTCGGCCACGCAGGCCAGGATGCGCTCAACGATTGCATGAAGCCGTACGGCGGTTTCGAGCACAACCTGCAGAGCCTGCTGGTGGTGGACCGGCTGGAAGAGCGCTACGGCGGCTTTGACGGCCTGAACCTGACGTTCGAGACGCGCGAGGGCATCCTCAAGCATTGCTCGCGCAACAATGCGGCCACGCTCGGCGATCTGGGGCGGCGGTTCCTCCAAGGGCAGCAGCCCTCGCTCGAGGCACAGCTTGCCAACCTCGCCGATGAGGTGGCCTACAACAACCACGATATCGACGACGGCCTGCGCTCGGGGCTGATCACGCTGGAGCAACTCGAGGATGTGCCGCTGTGGACCGTCCATCGGCGCGAAGCGGAGGCGGCGTTTCCCGACGTCGGCGGCCGGCGCCTCATCAACGAGACGATCCGCCGCATCATCAACGCGCTGATCGTCGATCTCATTGCCACCACGCGCGCGGCCATCGCGGCGGCCGGACCGCAGAGCATCGACGACGTCCGCGCAGCCCCCGCACTGGTGGCGTTTTCCGAACCGATGCGTGAACAGGCGCGCGTGCTCAAGCGCTTCCTGTTCGACAATCTGTACCGCCACTATCTCGTGATGCGCATGGCCGCGAAGGCGCGCCGCATCATCGAAGACCTGTTTGGCGCCTTCCTGGATGACCCGCGCCTGCTGCCGCCGCAGTACCAAGCCAAGGACCAGCCCGAAGAGCAGCCGCGCTGGATCGCGCACTACATCGCCGGGATGACGGACCGTTACGCCATCAAGGAGCATCGCCGCATCTTTGCGGTGGATGCGGTGTGAGGCCGGCATCGGGCGGGCGTTGAGCGCCCGTCGCGCTGAAAAAGCAAGCAAAAAAATAGCCCGGCCGCCCCAACGCATGCCGGGCCCAACGCGCCAACCACCGCCGACGAGCGCCCCCGCCGTCGACGGCCCCTGCGGCACGCCGGAAAAGTCGATCAGGACAGTGTCTGTTCGCTGACCGCCTCCCTCAGAACCGATACCCCAGCCCGATGCCCAGCAGCCAGGGGTCGACCTTCACCTTGCTGATCGTCTGCCCGGCCAGCTTCACGTCGGCGCTGATCCATGTCCTCTTCAGGTCGACGTTGAAGTACAGGCGCTCGGTCAGGCGATAGTCGAAACCCACCTGCAGCGCAGGGCCGATGCTGTTCCTGCTCATGTCCAAGTTGCCGACGCCCGGAACGTGAAGGTCGACGTTTGAGATGCGCGTGTAGTTGATGCCCGCGCCCACATACGGCTTGAAGCGCGACGCGGGCGTGAAGTGATACTGCAGCGTCAGGATTGGCGGCAGATGGCGGAAGCTGCCGATCTTGGTCGGGCCGCCGAGCGCGCTTTGCATGACCGTCACGTCATGCTGTTGCGGATACGTCAGGATCAGCTCGGCTGCCACATTCGGCGTGAAGAAGTACGAGACGTCCAGTTCCGGCAGCACCTTGTTGTTGATCTGGATCGCATCTGCCGGAATGGCGAGCGCCGGCACGGGGTCGGACTTGTTGGCCGCGGTCAGGTTGACAGCGCGCAGGCGCACCATCCAGTTGCCGGCGGCTGGCGGCAAGTCGGTGCTTTGTGCAAGCGCGGTTGAGCTCAGGCTGCCGGCCAGCAACCCGGCGGTGGCAACAACAGCGGCTAGGCGGACGCAGGCCATGAATCGCTCCCTCCAATCGTTTCGTGATGTGATGGGTGCCAGTCTCGCGGGGAGGTTGCCTGCGCGATTTGCGCGCGATCAAGTCGACGCAGCCGCACGCCTGTGGACCGCGAGCCGGTTTGACGGTGCGCAAATTCGTGAGCGGTTCAGTAGCAAGCGTTTGCGAGCAAAAAAGTGGGGACAGGTTCATGCGGGCGGCGCTACGATACGCGTTTTCTCCTCCGGCTCTTCCCATGGCCCGCCTGCCTCGTCTCAGTCCGGTCGATGTGCCCGTACACGTGTTGCAACGCGGCAACAACCGCCAGCTCGTCTTTCGCGGCGACGACGACTACGCCTTCTACCTCGACACGCTTCGCATGGCCGCCCGCGAGCACGATTTCGCAATCCACGCCTTCGCGCTGATGCCGAATCACGTGCACCTGGTCGGAACGCCCAAGGTGGCAGAGAGTCTGTCGCGCACGCTGCAGGCGGTGGGGCGGCGCTATACCCGCTACTTCAATGCAGCGGCCCAGCGCAGCGGCACTTTATGGGAGGGGCGTTTCCGGTCCACCGTGCTGGATCCGGCCGAATGGGTGCTGCCCATGCTGTTGTATGTGGAATCGAACGCCGTACGCGGCGGGTTCGTTGCCACACCGGAAGAAGACCGGTGGAGCACGTATCGACACCATGTCGGCATTCAATCGATTCCGTGGGTGAGCGATCACTACTGCTACTGGCGGCTTGGGAATACACCGTTCGAGCGCCAGTCGCGCTATCGGACCCTGTGGCACGAGGGGCTGGGTTCGGATCAGCTCCCGAAGATCCGTCAACACGTGCACAGCGGCTGGCCGCTCGGCAGCGATGCTTTTCTCGCTACGTTGGCGCGCACCGGAGGGCGCCGTGTCGCGCCGCTGCCCAAGGGGAGACCGCCCCGACAGGCCGCCGAGCCGGAGGCGGAAGACACGACGTCGGCGCGATAGGCGCGGGGCATGGGGCGCACAGTCGTGTGCACGAATTTTATCTGTCCCCATTTTTTTGACTGCACCGCATGTGTGCATTTATTAATTTAATCCGACCCCATTTAAAACCTTTTGCGTGTTACGGACCGCTCTTTTATATTCGTTTCACCCCGCATTCATGGTGCGGCGCGCCATTGGCTGTTCTGCCCGCATCCGCACCATCGAGAGGGCCGCCTACGGCGAGCTGCACCGATAACATCGGAAGAACGCCGTGGAACAACACTCCTTCCCCATCGCGCCTTCGGCGCCGTCGGCCCAGGGTCTGTACGACCCGACCAATGAACACGACGCTTGCGGCGTCGGCTTCGTCGCGCACATCAAGGGCAAGAAAAGCCACGAGATCGTCCAGCAAGGGCTGCGCATCCTGCACAACCTCGACCACCGGGGCGCTGTCGGTGCCGACCCCCTGATGGGCGACGGGGCAGGCATCCTGCTGCAGATTCCCGATCAGTTCTTCCGCGAAGAGATGGCCAAGCAGGGCATCAACCTGCCGCCGGCCGGCGAATACGGCGTCGGCATGATCTTCCTGCCGAAGGAACATGCCTCGCGCCTCGCCTGCGAACAGGAACTTGAGCGCACCGTGCGTCTGGAAGGCCAGGTCGTGCTGGGTTGGCGCGACGTGCCGGTCGACAAGACCATGCCGATGTCGCCCACGGTGCAGAAGACCGAGCCGGTGATCCGCCAGATCTTCATCGGGCGCGGCCGCGACATCATGACCACCGATGCGCTGGAGCGGAAGCTGTACGTGATTCGCAAGACCGCCAGCCACGCCATCCAGGCGCTCAAGCTCAAGCACGGCAAGGAATACTTCGTGCCGTCGATGTCGGCGCGCACGATCGTCTACAAGGGCCTGCTTCTGTGCGAACAGGTCGGCCGCTACTACCAGGACCTGGCAGACCCGCGCACGGTGTCGGCGCTGGCGCTGGTGCACCAGCGTTTCTCGACCAACACGTTCCCTGCATGGGAACTGGCGCACCCGTACCGCATGGTCGCGCACAACGGCGAAATCAACACCGTCAAGGGCAACGTCAACTGGATCAACGCGCGTACGGGCGGCATCTCGTCGCCGGTGCTGGGCGATGATCTGCCGAAGCTGTGGCCGCTGATCTATCCGGGCCAATCCGACACGGCATCGTTCGACAACTGTCTCGAACTGCTGACGATGGCCGGCTATCCGCTGGCCCAGGCGATGATGATGATGATTCCGGAAGCGTGGGAACAGCACACGCTGATGGACGACAACCGTCGCGCCTTCTACGAATACCACGCTGCAATGATGGAGCCGTGGGACGGCCCCGCCGCCATCTGCTTTACCGACGGCCGCCAGATCGGTGCAACGCTCGACCGTAACGGCTTGCGTCCGGCGCGCTATTACGTCACCGACGACGACATGGTCGTGATGGCGTCCGAAGCCGGCGTGCTGCCGATTCCCGAGTCCCGCATCGTCAAGAAGTGGCGCCTGCAGCCGGGCAAGATGTTCCTGATCGACATGGAGCAGGGCCGCATCATCGACGACAAAGAGCTCAAGGACAACCTGGCCAATGCCAAGCCGTACAAGAGCTGGATCGATGCCGTGCGCATCAAGCTCGACGAGCTGGAAGCCAAGCCGGAAGACGTGGCGGCCGAAACCAAGCCGGCTGCCAAGCTGCTGGATCGCCAGCAGGCCTTCGCCTACACGCAGGAAGACGTCAAGTTCCTGATGGCCCCGATGGCCGCCAACGGTGAAGAAGCCGCCGGCTCCATGGGCAACGACAGCCCGCTGGCCGTGCTGTCCTCCAAGAACAAGACGCTCTACAACTACTTCAAGCAACTGTTCGCGCAGGTCACGAACCCGCCGATCGACCCCATCCGCGAAAACGTGGTGATGTCGCTCGTCTCGTTCATCGGGCCGAAGCCGAACCTGCTCGAGCTGAACAACATCAACCCGCCGATGCGTCTTGAAGTGAGCCAGCCCGTGCTGGACTTCAAGGACATGGCGAAGATCCGCAACATCGAGCACTACACCGGCGGCAAGTTCATGGCTTACGAGCTGGACATCTGCTACCCGGTCGCGTGGGGCAAGGAAGGCATCGAAGCACGCCTGGCCTCGCTGTGCGCCGAAGCCGTCGATGCGGTCAAGTCGGGCTACAACATCCTGATCGTGTCGGACCGCGGCGTGGACGAAAAGCAGGTCGCGATTCCGGCGTTGCTCGCCACGTCGGCCATCCACCATCACCTGGTGGAGAAGGGCCTGCGCACGAGCACCGGTCTGGTGGTCGAGACGGGTTCGGCCCGCGAAGTGCATCACTTTGCGCTGTTGGCCGGCTACGGCGCCGAAGCCGTGCATCCGTACCTCGCGATGGAAACGCTGGCCGAGCTCGCCCCGGGCCTGGGCCTGACCGCCGACAAAGCGATCTACAACTTCATCAAGGCGATCGGCAAGGGCCTGCAGAAGGTGATGTCCAAGATGGGCATCTCGACGTACATGTCGTACACCGGTGCACAGATCTTCGAGGCGATCGGCCTGTCGCGCGAGCTGGTGGACAAGTACTTCCACGGCACGGCATCCAACGTGGGCGGCATCGGCATCTTCGAAGTGGCCGAAGAAGCGCTGCGCCTGCACCATGACGCCTTTGGCGATGCGCCGGTCCTGGCCAACATGCTCGACGCCGGCGGCGAATACGCCTTCCGCATCCGCGGCGAAGAGCACATGTGGACGCCGGATTCGATCGCCAAGCTGCAGCACGCCACCCGCGCGAATTCGTACCAGACGTACAAGGAATACGCGAACCTCATCAACGACCAGAGCAAGCGCCACATGACACTGCGCGGCCTGTTCGAGTTCAAGGTGGACCCGGCGCGCGCGATTCCGCTGGAAGAAGTCGAGCCGGCCAAGGAGATCGTCAAGCGCTTTGCCACCGGCGCGATGTCGCTCGGCTCGATCTCGACCGAGGCGCATACCACGCTGGCCGTGGCGATGAACCGCATCGGCGGCAAGTCGAACACGGGCGAGGGCGGTGAAGACGAGCGCCGTTACCGCAACGAGCTGCGCGGCATCCCGATCAAGCAGGGCACCAAGCTGTCGGACGTGATCGGCCGCGAAGTGGTCGAGCGCGATCTCGAACTGCAGGAAGGCGATTCGCTGCGCTCGAAGATCAAGCAGGTGGCCTCGGGCCGCTTTGGCGTGACGGCCGAGTACCTGGCGTCTGCCGATCAGATCCAGATCAAGATGGCCCAAGGTGCCAAGCCCGGCGAGGGTGGTCAGTTGCCCGGCCACAAGGTGACGGACTACATCGGCAAGCTGCGTTACTCGGTGCCGGGCGTGGGCCTGATCTCGCCCCCGCCGCACCACGACATCTACTCCATCGAAGACCTGGCGCAGTTGATCCACGACCTGAAGAACGTGAACCCGCGCGCGGACGTGTCGGTCAAGCTCGTTTCGGAAGTCGGCGTGGGCACGGTGGCCGCAGGTGTCGCCAAGGCCAAGGCCGACCACGTGGTGATCGCCGGCCATGACGGCGGCACGGGCGCTTCGCCGTGGTCGTCGATCAAGCACGCCGGCACGCCGTGGGAGCTGGGCCTGGCCGAGACGCAGCAGACGCTGATGCTCAACGGCCTGCGCAACCGCATCCGCGTGCAGGCGGACGGCCAGATGAAGACCGGCCGCGACGTCGTGATCGGGGCGCTGCTGGGCGCGGATGAATTCGGCTTCGCGACCGCGCCGCTGGTGGTCGAGGGCTGCATCATGATGCGCAAGTGCCACCTGAACACGTGCCCGGTGGGCGTGGCGACGCAGGATCCGGTGCTGCGCAAGAAGTTCTCGGGCAAGCCCGAGCACGTGGTGAACTACTTCTTCTTCGTTGCTGAAGAAGTGCGCGAGATCATGGCGCAGCTGGGCATCCGCACCTTCAACGAGCTGATCGGCCGCGCCGACCTGCTCGACACGAAGGCCGGCATCGAACATTGGAAAGCGCGCGGCCTGGACTTCACGCGCATCTTCTATCAGCCGGCGAAGAAGGAAGGCGAGCCGTGCTACCAGGTTGACGTGCAGGACCACGGTCTCGATCGTGCGCTGGATCACCAGCTCATCGAGAAGGCCAAGGCTGCGCTGGAGAAGGGCGAACGTGTGTCGTTCATCCAGCCGGTGCGCAACGTCAACCGCACCGTGGGCGCGATGCTGTCGGGCGAGGTGGCCAAGCGCTACGGCCATGAAGGCCTGCCGGACGATTCGATCCACATCCAGATGCAGGGGACGGCGGGCCAGTCGTTTGGCGCCTTCCTGGCCCACGGCATCACGCTGGACCTTGTGGGCGACGCCAACGACTACGTCGGCAAGGGCCTGTCGGGCGGTCGTGTGATCGTGCGCCCGCCGCACGAATTCCGCGGTGAGCCGACGTCGAACATCATCGTCGGCAACACGGTGCTGTACGGCGCGCTGGCCGGCGAAGCCTTCTTCAACGGCGTGGCCGGCGAACGCTTCGCCGTGCGCAACTCCGGCGCCACCACGGTGGTGGAGGGCACGGGCGATCACGGCTGCGAGTACATGACCGGCGGCACTGTCGTCGTGCTGGGCGCGACCGGCCGCAACTTTGCGGCGGGCATGTCCGGTGGCGTGGCCTACGTCTATGACGAGGACGGCCTGTTCGACAAGCGCTGCAACACGGCGCAGGTCGCGCTGGAATCCGTACTGTCGGCGGCAGACCAGGAGAAGGCGCACACGCCTGCGACCTGGCACAAGGTCGGTGGCGAGCGCGTGCTCGACGAGCAGCTCCTCAAGGCGCTGGTGGAAAAGCACTTCCGCTACACCGGCTCCGAGCGCGCCAAGGAACTGCTGGCCGACTGGACCAACGCACGCCGCCGCTTCGTCAAGGTCTTCCCGACCGAGTACAAGCGCGCGCTGGCCGAGATGTACGAACGCGAACAGGAAGCCGGTCGCGAGCAAATCGCGGCTTGAGCCTGATCCAGCGACCAGGCGGATGACGGATCTTCGGTGATCCGCCGTCCGCCGCCACCGAATACAACGCAACTGATACGACGATCCGATGCACGCGTGCATCGGGTCAGGAAGGACACCATGGGCAAGGCGACCGGTTTTCTCGAATTTCCCCGCCAGAACGAGGCATACGAAGCGCCCGAAGCGCGCGTGAAGCATTACAAGGAGTTCGTGTTCGCACTGGCGGACAACGAAGCCAAGATCCAGGGCGCGCGCTGCATGGACTGCGGCATCCCGTTCTGCAACAACGGCTGCCCGGTCAACAACATCATCCCGGACTTCAACGACCTGGTGTACCGCCAGGACTGGAAGACGGCGATCGAGGTGCTGCACTCGACCAACAACTTCCCCGAGTTCACGGGCCGCATCTGCCCGGCACCGTGCGAGGCGGCCTGCACGCTGGGCATCAACGAGCTGCCGGTCGGCATCAAGTCGATCGAGCACGCCATCATCGACAAGGCCTGGGAAGAGGGCTGGGTGGCGCCGCAGGTGCCGAAGCACAAGACCGGCAAGACCGTCGCCGTGGTCGGCTCGGGCCCCGCCGGCCTGGCCGCTGCGCAGCAACTGGCGCGCGCCGGCCATGACGTGACGGTGTTCGAAAAGAACGACCGCATCGGCGGCCTGCTGCGCTACGGCATCCCCGACTTCAAGCTGGAGAAGGCGCACATCGACCGCCGCATGCAGCAGATGGAAGCCGAGGGCGTGACGTTCCGCACCGGCGTCATCGTCGGCGACAAGACGGTTCCGGCAGGCATCTGCAACGACGCGCGCGAGATGATCTCCGCCGACGACATCCTCAAGCAGTTCGACGCCGTCGTGCTGACGGGCGGTTCGGAAGTGCCGCGCGATCTGCCGGTGCCGGGCCGTGATCTGGATGGCGTGCACTACGCCCTGGAATTCCTGATCCCGCAGAACAAGGAGGTGGCCGGCGACGCGCCGAACCCGATCCGCGCGGATGGCAAGCACGTCATCGTGATCGGCGGCGGCGATACGGGTTCGGACTGCGTGGGCACGTCCAACCGCCATGGCGCCGCGTCGGTCACGCAGTTCGAGCTGCTGCCGCGCCCGCCCGAAGAAGAGAACAAGCCGCTGGTGTGGCCGTACTGGCCGATCAAGCTGCGCACGTCGTCGTCGCACGACGAGGGTTGCGAGCGCGACTGGTCGGTCGCCACCAAGGAGCTCATCGGCGAGAACGGCCGCGTGACGTCCCTCAAGGCAGTCCGCCTCGAATGGAAGGACGGCAAGATGAGCGAGATCGAAGGCAGCGAGTTTACGCTCAAGGCCGACCTCGTGCTGCTGGCGATGGGCTTTACCAACCCGGTCGGCGGCGTGCTGGACGCCTTCGGCGTGACCAAGGATGCGCGCAACAACGCACGCGCCTCCACCGAAGGCGACAACGCCTACGCGACCAACGTGCCGAAGGTGTTTGCCGCCGGTGACGTGCGCCGTGGCCAGTCGCTGGTCGTGTGGGCCATCCGCGAAGGCCGGCAGGCTGCGCGCTCGGTGGACGCGTTCCTCATGGGGCACTCGGAACTGCCGCGCTGACCACGCGGTTCGACCGGCTGACCCCAGGCCCCCAAGGCTCGCCTTGGCGGGCCTTTTTCTTTGGCGGTCGGCGGCTTCATGGTTTACATCGACATGGTTTACATGGGTGCAGGGCGGACGCGCTGATTTCTAGAATGCAATTTCCCCGGCCCCGTCTTCTTCGATGCGAATGCGCGCCCGCCATGCGTCCGTCACTGTTTCCGAAGCGCCCGATGCGCGGCGGCGGTGCGTCGTGGCGTCGCTCGCTGCGCTGTCGGCGTCGCTGGCGTTGCCCGCCCATGCGTTGCTGCAGGGCTATCCGTCTCAGTCGCTGCGTTTCGTGGTGCCGTCAGCCGAGGGCAGCGCGTTTGATGCGCTGGCGCGGGCGTTGGCCGCGCAGTTGCAGCAGCAGGTCGGCCGCCCCGTCGGTGTGGAAGACCGGCCCGCCGCCAATGGCATGGCGGCCGGCGAGGCGGTGGCCCGTGCCCCGTCGGACGGCCACACCCTGCTGCTTCAGCAGACGACGTTTGTCGCCCAGCCTGCGCTTGAAGCGGCGTCCTATGATCCGCTGCGCGACTTCCAGCCCGTGGCGATGGTGGCGGCGCTGCCGTTGTTCCTGGCGGTCGACGCGCGGTTGCCGATCCACACCATCACCGATCTCCTGGCACGGGCGCGTGCTGAAACCGTCACCGTCAATTGCGGGTCGGACGTGCTTGGCACGTGGTCCCACCTCGTTGCCGAGCAGTTTGTCCGGGACTACGCCTTTCACGCGCCGCATGTGGCCGTCCGCGGCGAGGCGGGGCTCGTCCAGCAAGTCCTCGCAGGGCGGATGGCGGCCTGCTTTGCGTGCTATCCGAGCGTGGCGGCGGCAGCCGCCAGTGGGCAACTGCGGCTGGTGGGCGTGACGGGCGGCGTGCGGTCGCGGTTTGCGCCCGCCGTCCCGACGTTGCGCGAGGGCGGCTTGGCGGGGTTCGACCGCAGTGCATGGATCGGCGCCTTCATGCCGGCGCGCACGCCGCGGCTGCTTGCCGTGCGGGCCGCGGCCGAACTGCGCCGCGCGGTCCGTTCGGTAGACGTGGGCGCGACACTGCGCGCTGGCGGCTTCGAGCCGGAATGGGACGGGCCGGACACTTTTACCCAGACCGTGCGCAGCGACGCCGCCCACTGGCAGGCGGTGATCCGGCACGCCGATCTGCGACTCGACAGCGGCGAATGAACGCAAAGGAATCGGCCTGCGCCGACAGTGCGCCCTCAGCCACCTGCAAGGCCAGCGCAGCGAGCGCGGCACGCAAGCCACACAAACTGTCGGTAAGCATGGCGTGACTGACGGGCTACGCGGGTTTCCACCTATAATGGCGGGCCGCGTCGCAAGCCAGCGCGGCACCAAGAGAACAAGATGCGGCGAGCCAAAGCCGCCAATCCGCCGAGCCCTCAGCCGACAATATCCGTGTCCAGCCAGACTCCCAACGCCGTTGTCGAACTCGATCAGGTCGATTTCGCCTACCAGCCAGGCGAGCGGCGCATCCTGTCCGGCCTGTGCATGCGCGTGCCCAAGGGCAGCGTGGTGGCTGTCATGGGCGGCTCAGGTTGCGGCAAGACCACGATCCTGCGATTGATCGGCGGGCAGGTCGGCGCAGCGGCGGGCACCGTGCGCGTGCTCGGCCAGGACATCGGCGCATTGGACAAGCCTGCGCTGTACGCCGTGCGCCGCCAGATGGGCATGCTGTTCCAGTTCGGGGCGCTGTTTACCGATATGTCCGTGTTCGACAATGTGGCATTTCCGCTGCGCGAACACACCAAGCTGCCCGAGCCCCTCATCCGCGATCTCGTGCTGATGAAGCTCAACGCCGTCGGCCTGCGCGGCGCGCGCGACCTCATGCCCGCCCAGATTTCCGGCGGCATGGCCCGGCGCGTGGCGCTGGCCCGCGCGATCGCGCTGGACCCGTCGATCATCCTCTACGACGAGCCGTTCGCCGGGCTTGATCCGATCTCGCTGGGCCTGACCGCCTCGCTCATCCGCAAGCTGAACGACGCCCTGGGCGCAACGAGCATCATCGTCTCGCACGATGTGCAGGAAACGTTCCATATTGCGGACTACGTCTACTTCATCGCCAACGGCGGCATTGCCGCCGAGGGCACGCCGGCCGAGCTGACCGCCTCGACGGACCCGTTCGTGCGCCAGTTCGTGCACGGCCAGGCCGACGGCCCGGTGCCGTTCCACTACCCGGGGGTGCCGCTGGCTGACGATTTCGGCCTCGGCCAGGATGCGGCGAACGGAGGTGGGCGATGATCTCGACCATCGGCTTTCTCGTCCGCACGCTGATCAGTCGTCTCGGCTACGGCGCCCGCATGCTGCTGGCCATGTTCGCCGCATCCGGCGACGTGCTGCGCCGCCCGCGCCTGGTGATCGAGCAACTGCGCTTCATCGGCAACGATTCGTTCATCATCATTGCGGTATCGGGCCTCTTCGTCGGCTTCGTGCTGGGATTGCAGGGCTATTACACGCTGAATCGCTATGGCTCCGAGCAGGCCCTGGGCTTACTGGTGGCGCTGTCGCTGGTGCGCGAACTGGGCCCCGTGGTGACGGCGCTGCTGTTTGCCGGCCGGGCCGGTACGTCGCTCACGGCCGAAATCGGCCTCATGAAAGCCGGCGAGCAGCTGATCGCCATGGAAATGATGGCCGTGGACCCGCTGGCCCGTGTGCTGGCGCCGCGTTTCTGGGCCGGGTTCATTGCCATGCCGCTGCTGGCTGCGATCTTCAGCGCGGTCGGCATTCTGGGTGGATACTTTGTCGGCGTGGGCCTGATCGGCGTGGATGCCGGCGCGTTCTGGTCGCAGATGCAGGCCGGCGTGGATGTGGTGGACGACGTGCTCAACGGCGTCATCAAGAGTGTGGTGTTCGGCGTGGCCGTGACCTTCATCGCGCTGTTCCAGGGCTACGAGGCCAAGGCGACGCCCGAGGGCGTGTCGCGTGCGACCACGCGGACGGTGGTGATCGCGTCGCTGGCCGTGCTGGCGCTGGACTTCGTGCTGACGGCGCTGATGTTCAGCTAAGCCGCCGCCACATGGCGGCCGTTCAAAGAGAAAAAGATCATGCGTAAGAGCCTCCTCGATTTCTGGGTCGGACTGTTTGTGCTGGTAGGCATCGTGGCGCTGCTGTTCCTGGCGCTCAAGGCCGGCAACATGAGCGCGTTCTCGTTTGCCAAGACTTATCAGGTGAAAGCATCGTTCGACAACATCGGCGGCCTGAAGGTGCGGGCCCCGGTCAAGAGCGCGGGTGTGGTGGTCGGCCGCGTGTCGCAGATCCTGTTCGACGACAAGAGCTACCAGGCTGTCGCCGTGCTCGACATGGACCAGCGCTACCAGTTTCCGAAGGACAGCTCGGCCAAGATTCTGACCTCGGGGCTGCTCGGCGAGCAGTACATCGGGATCGAGCCCGGTGGCGACTCGGCGATGCTCGCCAATGGCAACAAGATCACCATGACGCAGTCGGCCGTGGTGCTCGAGAACCTCATCAGCCAGTTCCTCTACAGCAAGGCGGCCGATGCAGGGGCAGGCGGCACCAAGCCCGCCGGGGGCACTGGGAGTCAATAAACCATGAAAACAACAACATCCATCCGCACGCTGCGCAGTCTTGCGCTGGCCGTGGCGGCCGGCACCGCCTTGCTGGCGGGCTGTGCCACCGGCCCGAACGCCAATCCGGCCGACCCGATCGAGCCGTTCAACCGCGAGGTCTTCCGCATCAACGAAGACTTCGACAAGGGCGTACTGAAGCCGGTCGCGCAAACGTACGTTGACGTGGTGCCGTCCCCGGCGCGTACGGCCGTGTCGAATTTCTTCTCGAACGCGGGCGACGTCTACTCGGCCGTCAACAACCTGCTGCAGTTCAAGGGCACGGCTGCGCTGGAAGACACCATGCGCGTGGCCATCAACACCGTGTTCGGCCTGGGCGGCCTGATCGACATCGCCTCGGACGCCGGCCTGCCCAAACACAAGGAAGACTTCGGCCAGACGCTTGGCGTGTGGGGCGTGCCGGCCGGTCCGTACATCGTGTGGCCACTGCTGGGCCCGAGCACCGTGCGCGATACGGCGGGGTTCCTGGTCGACTGGCAACTGGATCCCCTCACTTACTTCGACGGCACGGTGACGTATTCGCTGGCCGCGCTGCGGGTGGTCGACGTGCGCGCCAGCCTGCTGGGCGCCAGCAACGTGCTCGAGGACGCCGCCGTGGATAAGTACACCTTCATGCGCGATGCGTATCTGCAGCGCCGGCGTTACCTGATCTACGACGGCAATCTGCCTGAAGACGGCGAGGGCGCGAAGGCCGATGGCGACGCGCAGGGGGGCGGCAGCGGGACGGTATCGCCGTCGCGGCGCCTCACCCCCAATTGGCCGATTTTCCGCCGCTGACGGCGGCCTTCGTAACAATGTCGCCTCAATGGTGACAAGCCGTAAAACCCGCCGGTGCAGCGCGAACTCGGCTGGAGGCCGCCTGTTCTAACGGCCAGCACAAGCGCAGCGACGACGCTGCAGGCGAAACCAAGATCACATCAGAAGGACGCGACTATGTTGAAGAAAGTTCTCCGCTCCGTGTTTGCCGGCCTCACGCTGACGGCAGCCGTGGCTGCCGCACCTGTCCATGCCCAGGAAGCGGACGCCCAGGCCACCGTCAAAGCCGCCGTGGACGACGTGCTGACCACCATCAAGAATGACCCGGAGCTGCGCAGCGGCAACATGGCCAAGGTCTTCCAACTCGTGGACGACAAGATCGTGCCGCGTGCCGACTTCAAGCGCACGACGCAGATCGCCATGGGCCGGTTCTGGAACCAGGCGACGCCGGAGCAGCAGCAGCAGATTCAGGAGGGCTTCAAGACCCTGCTGATCCGCACCTACGCGGGCGCGCTGTCGAACGTGAAGAACCAGACGGTCACGTACAAGCCGTTCCGCGCCGCGGCCGACGACACCGACGTGGTGGTCCGTTCGACCGTGAACAACAACGGCGAGCCGGTCGCCCTGGACTATCGCCTCGAGAAGACCGCCAATGGCTGGAAGGTCTACGACATCAACATCAGCGGCCTGTGGCTGTCGGAGACGTACAAGAACCAGTTTGCCGACGTCATCAGCAAGCGCGGCGGCGTTGCCGGGCTGGTCAGCTTCCTGAACGAGCGCAACGCGCAGCTCGAAAAGCGCCCGGCGAAGTAAGCGGCCTTCCGGTAGAATCGACGCAGCGGTCAAGTCTGGCCGCTGTTTCTTTTTCTGACTTCGACCATGTTGACCTTGTCCGGCCCGCTGACCCATCGCGAAGCGCCGCGCGTTCTGTGCGAGGGCGAGGCGCAGCTCGGCCGGGCGCGCGAGGCCGGCATGGCAGCCCTGCGTATCGACTGCGCGGGGCTGTCGCAGGTCGACTCCTCCGCCGTGGCGGTCCTGCTGTCCTGGCAGCGGACGGCCCGGGCGCACGGCATCGCGCTCGATATCGCAGGCGCGCCGGAAGCGCTTTCCAATCTTGCGACGCTCTACGGCGTCGAATCCCTGCTGGCGATGGCGCCGGCAGCCGCAACCCACCCTCACGTACGACATTGAGGCGGCGTCCGGTGCGAGGCGCGGGGTCATTCCCGCCACCCGACATCGCGATGCCGCGCTCCGCGCCGGGCGCCGCGTGCGTTCCGGGCATCCGGCCGGCGCCGTTTGCCGCGCCGCAGTCTCTTGGTGCAGTTCCCCTATAATTCTGGGTTTGTCGCTCTGCCGCCGCCGCGTGTGGCACCCGGGCCGCGGTCGCCACGTCGACCTGCGAGCCGGATATGCGCAGGGTAGTTCACTTTGTCGGCCATGAAAGCCATCGAAATCGCTGACGTCCGCAAGCGCTACAAATCGTTGCAAGCGCTCAAGGGCGTGAGCCTGTCTGTCGAGCAGGGCGAGTTTTTCGGCCTGCTTGGCCCCAACGGCGCGGGCAAGACCACGCTGATCTCCATCCTCGCCGGGCTGAATCGCGCGGACTCCGGAAGCGTGCGGGTGCTCGGTCACGACGTCGTCTCCGACTACCGCACGGCGCGCCGCAAGCTCGGTGTGGTACCGCAGGAACTGGTGTTCGACCCGTTCTTCACGGTGCGCGAGACGCTGCGCCTGCAGTCGGGCTATTTCGGCCTGACCAAGAACGACGACTGGATCGACGAGGTCATGGCCAACCTGGACCTCACCAGCAAGGCCGACGCCAACATGCGTGCGCTTTCGGGCGGCATGAAGCGCCGCGTGCTGGTGGCGCAGGCATTGGTGCACCGTCCGCCTGTCATCGTGCTGGACGAGCCCACCGCCGGCGTGGACGTCGAACTGCGCCAGACGCTGTGGAAGTTCATCTCGCGCCTGAACCGGGAAGGCCACACGGTCGTGCTGACTACGCACTATCTCGAAGAGGCCGAGTCCCTGTGCGACCGCATTGCCATGCTCAAGTTTGGCGAGGTGGTGGCGCTCGATCGCACGGCCAATCTGCTGTCGCAATTTGCCGGTCTGCAACTGGTGCTCAGCTTCTCGCGCGGTGCGCTGCCGGCTTCGCTCGGAGGCCTGCGCCTGCCCGGCAACCATGGCGAGCGCGGCGTGCGCTTGCGCCTGTCGGGCTACGGCGAGGTCGAGCAGATCCTCTCCACCTGCCGTCAGGCAGGCTGCGAGATCGACGACATGGAAATCGCCAAGGCCGACCTCGAAGACGTGTTTGTACAGATCATGCGCCGCGAGGGTGGTATCCCTGCCGTGCCGCAAACACCCGAAACCGCGCTGGAGCCCGCCGCATGAACGCCATCCCCGAAAGCCTGCCGGGCCGCTGGGTCGGCTTCCGCACGCTGCTGTACAAGGAGGTGCTGCGCTTCTGGAAGGTGAGCTTCCAGACCGTGGCCGCGCCGGTGCTGACCGCGCTGCTGTATCTGCTGATCTTCGGCCACGTGCTGGAAGACCGGGTCAAGGTGTTCGACCAGCTGAGCTACACCGCCTTCCTGGTGCCGGGCCTGGTGATGATGAGCGTGCTGCAGAACGCGTTTGCGAACAGCTCGTCGTCGCTCATCCAGTCGAAGATCACCGGCAATCTCGTGTTCATCATGCTGCCGCCGCTCTCGCACTGGGAGATGTTCGGCGCGTACGTGTGTGCGTCCGTCATCCGTGGCCTGGCCGTGGGCGCGGGCGTGTTGCTGGTGACGACGTGGTTTGCGCACCTGCACTTCGCGCAACCGCTGTGGATCATCGTGTTTGCCGTGCTGGGCGCGGCGGTGCTCGGCACGCTCGGACTGATTGCCGGCATCTGGGCCGAGAAGTTCGACCAGCTCGCGGCATTCCAGAACTTTCTGATCGTGCCGGCCACCTTCCTGGCGGGCGTGTTCTACTCGATTCATTCGCTGCCGCCGTTCTGGCAGGCGGTGTCCCACGCCAACCCGTTCTTCTACATGATCGACGGCTTCCGCTACGGCTTCTTCGGCGTGTCCGACGTGCCGGTGGCGACGAGCCTCGGCGTGATGCTGATCGCGCTGGTCGTGGGGGGGGGATTGCCCTGCACATGCTGCGCACGGGCTACAAGCTGCGCCATTGACGCGTCGATAACAAAACGAACGACGCTCACCCTAACGTTTTGCAGGAGAAGGGACGGCCATGTTGCCCACACCCGAACAAGTCAAGCAGTACATCCAAACCGGCCTGCCGTGCGAGCACCTCGAAGTCGAGGGCGACGGGCAGCATTTCTTTGCCACCATTGTCAGCGCGCAGTTTGAAGGCAAGCGTCTGATCCAGCGCCATCAGCTCGTGTACGCAGCGCTGGGCGACCGCATGCGTGCGGAAATCCATGCGTTGTCCATGAAGACGCTGACGCCGGCGGAGTGGAAATCCTGATGGCCGAGCTCGATCCCACGGCTGTTGTCGCTGATCCCGATTCCGCTGCTGTTTCCGCTGCTGTTCCCGATTCCGCGCTCGCAGAGCGCCCCGCACGACGAGACGTCTCGCTCATGGACAAACTGCTGATCGAAGGCAATGGCCCGCTGTCGGGCGAAATCCGTGTCTCCGGCGCCAAGAACGCTGCGCTGCCCATCATGTGTGCTGCGCTGCTGACGCCCGAGCCGCTGGTGCTGCACAACGTGCCCAACCTGCAGGACGTGCGCACGATGCTCAAGCTGCTCCGGCAGATGGGCGTCGAAGGCACGCAGAACGGCCACGACGTGACGCTCGACGCGGGCGCCATCCACACGCCGGAAGCCCCGTACGATCTCGTGAAGACCATGCGCGCCTCGATCCTGGTGCTGGGGCCGCTCCTGGCCCGCTTCGGCCACGCACGTGTGTCGCTGCCGGGCGGCTGCGGCATCGGGGCGCGTCCGGTCGATCAGCACATCAAGGGCCTGCAGCAGATGGGGGCCGAGATCGTCATCGAGCACGGCTACATCGAAGCCAAGCTGGCCAACGGCGCCAAGCGCCTGCGCGGCGCGCGCATCGTCACCGACATGGTGACGGTCACGGGCACTGAAAACCTACTGATGGCCGCCGCACTGGCCGATGGCGAAACCGTGCTGGAAAATGCCGCACGCGAGCCCGAGGTGACCGACCTTGCCAACCTGCTGGTGAAGATGGGTGCGCGCATCGAGGGCATCGGCACCGATCGCCTGGTGATTCAAGGTGTCGAAGCGCTGCGCGGTGCGCAGCACACCGTGATCGCCGACCGCATCGAGGCCGGCACCTTCCTGTGCGCCGTGGCCGCCGCCGGCGGTGACGTGACGCTGCGCGACGTGCCGCCAGGCATCCTCGATGCGGTGCTCGACAAGCTGCGCGAGGCGGGCGTGACGCTCACCACCGGGGAGGACTGGATCCGCGTGCAGATGACCGGCCGCCCGAAGGCCGTGAGCTTCCGCACGTCCGAGTACCCGGCGTTTCCGACCGACATGCAGGCGCAGTTCATGATGCTCAACGCCATTGCCGAAGGTTCGGCGACGGTGACGGAGACCATCTTCGAGAACCGCTTCATGCACGTGCAGGAGCTCAACCGCCTGGGCGCCAACATCGTCATCGAGGGCAAGACGGCGGTGGTGACCGGCGTCGAGCAACTGTCGGGCGCGACCGTCATGGCGACCGACCTGCGTGCCTCCGCGAGCCTGGTGATTGCCGGCCTGGTGGCGCAGGGCGAGACGCTGGTCGATCGCATCTATCACCTCGATCGTGGCTACGACCGCATCGAAGACAAGCTCTCCGCCGTTGGCGCCAAGATCCGCCGTATCCAGGGTTAAGCCCGCCATGAACGCATTCCAGTCCGCTTCCAACCAGCTCACGCTGGCGCTCTCCAAGGGGCGCATCTTTGAAGAGACGCTGCCGCTGCTGAAGGCGGCCGGCATCGAGGTGACCGAAGACCCGGAAACCTCGCGCAAGCTGATCCTGCCGACGTCGGACCCGGCGCTGCGCGTGATCATCGTCCGGGCCTCCGACGTGCCGACGTATGTCCAGTACGGTGCCGCAGATTTCGGCGTGGCCGGCCGCGACGTGCTGATGGAGCACGGGATGGCGGGCCTGTATGCGCCCATCGATCTGAACATCGCCCGCTGCCGCATGTCGGTGGCGGTGCCCAAGGGCTTCGATTACGCCAATGCGGTGCGCCAGGGGGCGCGCCTGGCCGTGGCGACGAAGTATCTGAATACCGCGCGCGAGCACTTCGCCAAGAAGGGCGTGCACGTCGACCTGATCAAGCTGTATGGCTCGATGGAGCTGGGCCCGCTGGTGGGCCTGGCCGACGCCATCGTCGACCTGGTCAGCACGGGCGGCACGCTGCGCGCGAACAACCTCGTCGAGGTGGAGGAGATCGTGCAGATCTCGTCCCGGCTCGTCGTCAACCAGGCTGCGCTGAAGTTGAAGCGCGAGCGGCTGGCGCCGATCCTCGACGCTTTTGACCGCGCCTCCGCCCAGGGCGAGCGCGTTGGGGAACCCGCATGAGCCTGACCATCCGTAAGCTGGATTCGGCCGACGCCGGATTCGCGGCGCAACTGCGCCAGGTACTCGCCTTCGAGGCGAGCGAAGACGAAGCCATCGACCGCGCCGCGGCGCAGATCCTGGCCGACGTGAAGGCGCGCGGCGACGCCGCCGTGCTGGATGCCACGCGCCGCTTCGACCGCATCGAAGCCGAGAGCCTGGCGGCGCTGGAACTGTCGCCCACCGTGCTGCAGGCCGCGCTGGACGGCCTGGAACCCAAGCGCCGCGCCGCCCTGGAAGCCGCGGCTGCTCGCGTGCGCGCCTACCACGAGAAGCAGAAGCTCGAGTGCGGCACGCACAGCTGGGAATATGCCGAAGCCGATGGCACGGTGCTCGGCCAGAAGGTCACGCCGCTGGATCGCGTGGGCATCTACGTGCCGGGCGGCAAGGCTGCGTATCCGTCGTCGGTGCTGATGAACGCGATCCCGGCACGCGTGGCTGGCGTCAAGGAAATCATCATGGTGGTGCCGACGCCGGGCGGCGTGCGCAATGACCTCGTTCTGGCCGCGGCCTGCATCGCTGGCGTGGACCGCGTCTTCACCATCGGCGGCGCGCAGGCCGTGGGGGCGCTCGCTTACGGTACGGAGACCGTCCCCGCCGTCGACAAGATCGTCGGCCCTGGCAACGCGTACGTGGCGGCCGCCAAGCGCCGCGTGTTCGGCACCGTGGGCATCGACATGATCGCCGGCCCGTCGGAAATCCTCGTGATCTGCGATGGCACGACCGAACCGGATTGGGTGGCGATGGACCTGTTTTCCCAGGCCGAGCACGACGAGCTCGCGCAGTCGATCCTGCTGTGCCCGAGCGCTGAGTTCATCGCGCAGGTGGAGGCCAGCATCACCCGCCAGCTCGAAGACATGCCGCGCCGGAGCGTGATTGCCCAGTCGCTGTCGGGCCGTGGTGCGCTCATCAAGGTGCGCGACATGGAAGAGGCGTGCGACATCGCCAACGACATCGCGCCCGAGCATCTGGAGATCTCCGCCGAGAACCCGCGCCAGTGGGCCGAGCGCATCCGCCACGCCGGGGCGATGTTCCTCGGCAAGTACACGAGCGAATCGCTGGGGGATTACTGCGCGGGGCCGAACCACGTGCTGCCGACCTCGCGCACGGCGCGCTTCTCGTCGCCGCTGGGCGTGTACGACTTCATCAAGCGCTCGAGCCTGATCGAGGTCAGCGAGGCCGGTGCGCAGATGCTGGGGGAGATCGCTGCCGAGCTGGCCTACGGCGAGGGCCTGCAGGCGCATGCCCGCAGCGCCGAATACCGCTTGCAACGCGCCGCATCCGAATAACATCCGACGCCTCACCATGACCGCCACCGCTCCAGCCCAGCCCACCCTTGATGATCTGCTCGCCCGCATCGTGCGCGACGACGTTCGCGCCATGGGCGCGTATCACGTGCCCGACGCGACCGGCATGGTCAAGCTGGACGCAATGGAGAACCCGTACCACCTGCCGGCGATGCTGCGCGAAGCGCTCGGCAAGCGCCTCGCAGACGTGGCGCTCAACCGGTACCCCGTGCCCACGGCCGATGCGCTCAAGGCGCAGCTCAAGCGCGTGATGCACGTGCCGGCCGGCGCCGAAGTGCTGCTCGGCAACGGTTCGGACGAGATCATCAGCCTGATCGCCATTGCCGCGGCCAAGCCGGGCGCGACCGTGCTGGCACCGGTGCCGGGGTTCGTGATGTATGCAATGTCGGCACAGCTGCTGGGTCTGAACTTTGTCGGCGTACCGCTCAGGGGCGACCTCACGCTGGACCGCGAAGCGATGCTGGCCGCCATGGCCGAGCACCAGCCCGCGGTCATCTACCTGGCCTATCCGAACAACCCGACCGGCAACCTGTTCGATGCCGCCGACATGGACGCCATCATCCGCGCTGCACGCGGTCCGGTATGCCAGAGCCTGGTCGTCGTCGACGAGGCGTACCAGCCGTTCGCGCAGCACAGCTGGATGCCGCGCCTGACGGACTTCGACCACGTGCTGGTCATGCGCACGGTGTCCAAGCTCGGCCTGGCCGGTATCCGCCTCGGCTATGTGGCGGGGCACGCCAAGTGGATTGCCGAACTGGACAAGGTGCGGCCGCCCTATAACGTGAATGTGCTGACCGAGGCCACAGCCCAGTTCGTACTCGACCACGTCGATGTGCTCGATGCCCAGGCAGCGACCCTGCGCGCCGAGCGCAGCCGCCTGATGGAAGCGTTGTCTGCGCAGCCAGGCGTGACGGTGTTCCCGAGCGCGGCCAATTTCATCCTGCTGCGCGTACCGGATGCCGCAGGGCTGTTCAATCGGCTGCTCGATCGGCGGATTCTCATCAAAAACGTCAGTAAAATGCACCCATTGCTGGCCAACTGTCTGCGCGTGACGGTCAGCAATCCCGAAGAAAACGCGCAATTTCTCGATGCGTTTGCCGCATCGCTGCAGGAAGCCCCATGAGCCGCCGTGCCGAGGTCACTCGCAACACCTCCGAAACGCAGATCCGCGTCGCCCTTGATTTGGACGGCACGGGCAAGCAGACGCTGAACACCGGCGTCCCCTTCCTCGACCACATGCTCGACCAGATCGCCCGTCACGGCATGGTCGACCTGGACATCTCGGCCACCGGCGACACCCATATCGACGATCACCACACCGTGGAAGACGTCGGCATCACGCTGGGCCAGGCCGTCGCCAAGGCCATCGGCGACAAAAAGGGCATCGTGCGCTACGGCCACAGCTACGTGCCGCTGGACGAAGCCCTGTCGCGCGTGGTCATCGATTTCTCCGGCCGTCCGGGCCTGGAGTTCCACGTGCCGTTCACGCGCGCGCGCGTCGGCAATTTTGACGTGGACCTGTCCATCGAATTCTTCCGCGGGTTCGTCAACCATGCCGGCGTGACGCTGCATATCGACAACCTGCGCGGCGTCAACGCGCACCACCAGATCGAGACTGTCTTCAAGGCCTTTGGCCGCGCGCTGCGCATGGCGGTCGAGATCGATCCGCGCGCAGCCGGCACGATTCCGTCGACCAAGGGCGCCCTGTAAATCACTGCGTCGGCCTGGCCGCGCCTACCCGAATCCAAAACCGGCCGCCGATCCGATGGATCTCACCAAGAGTTTTTTCTCGCTGCTCGCGCTGATCAACCCGATCGGCGCGATCCCGTTCTTCATCAGCCTGACGGAGAGCCAGACCGACGAAGAAAAGCAGCGCACGATCCAGGTCGCGGCGATTTCCGTGGCCATCGTGATCGGCCTGTCGGCCTTGCTGGGCGAGCAGATCATCAGCTTTTTCGGGTTCTCGGTCGGTTCACTGCAGGTGGGCGGCGGGATCATCATGCTCATGATCGCGCTGAACATGCTCAATGCGCAGACGAGCCGCACCAAGGCCACGCCCGAAGAAGAAGATGAGGCCGGCGCCAAGGCCAGCATCGCGGTCGTGCCGCTGGCGATTCCGCTGCTCACGGGCCCGGGCTCGATCAGCACCGTGATCGTCTATGCGGGCAAGACCCGGCACTGGTGGGAGCTGTTTCTCCTGGTGGGCGTGGGCGCGGCGATCGCGGTCGTGGTCTGGATCGTGTTGCGCGCCGCCGAGCCCATCGCGCGCGTGATTGGCCGCACCGGCATCAATGTCGGCACGCGGCTGATGGGCCTGATCCTGGCGGCGCTGGCGGTGGAATTTATCGTTGATGGGCTGAAAACCCTGTTGCCCGTCCTTCGGGCTTGAGTGAAGTCATGACTAAGATCGCAATCGTCGATTACGGCATGGGCAATCTGCGCTCCGTGGCGCAGGCCCTCATGGCCGTGGCTCCCGAGGCGGATGTGCGCATCAGTGCGCAAGCCGACGAAATCCGCGCGGCAGACCGCGTGGTGCTGCCGGGGCAGGGTGCCATGCCCGACTGCATGGCTGCGTTTGACCAATCCGGACTGCGCGACGCCGTGCTGGAGGCTTCCCGCACCAAGCCGATGCTGGGCGTGTGCGTGGGCGAGCAGATGCTGCTCGAGCGCAGCACCGAAGCGCGCGTCGGCGAGCAATACACGCCCGGTCTCGGCCTGATCAAGGGCGACGTGATCCGGTTCGATCTCGACGGGCAGTTGCAGCCGGATGGTTCGCGGTACAAGGTGCCGCAGATGGGCTGGAACCGCGTGCACCAGAGTCGTGCCCACGCCCTCTGGGAAAGTGTGCCCGATCAAGCTTATTTCTATTTCGTGCACAGCTACTACGCGCAGCCCGAAAACGCCGAAGAGTCGGTTGGAGAGACCGAATACGGCGTGCGGTTTACCTGCGCCATCGCCCGGGATAATATTTTTGCCACACAGTTTCACCCGGAAAAAAGTGCGCAGGCCGGCCTGCAGATCTACCGGAATTTCGTGCACTGGAACCCGTGAGTCGGCCTCGCTATCGTCGTTGCTGCAACCGAACCCCGTTTACCTCCACCCCCTCAACTTTGTCGTTACGACTATGCTGCTCATCCCGGCCATCGACCTGAAGGACGGTCAGTGTGTGCGCCTCAAGCAAGGCGATATGGACCAAGCCACCGTGTTCTCGGAAGACCCGGCCGCCATGGCGCGGCATTGGGTCGAGCAGGGCGCCCGCCGGCTGCACCTTGTCGATCTGAACGGCGCCTTCGTGGGCAAGCCGCGCAACGAGGCCGCCATCAAGGCCATCATCGCCGAGGTCGGTGACGAGATTCCGGTACAGCTCGGCGGCGGCATCCGCGACCTCAATACCATCGAGCGCTGGCTCGACGACGGCCTGTCGTACGTCATCATCGGTACGGCGGCCGTCAAGAACCCGGGCTTCCTGCAGGATGCCTGCACCGCATTCGGCGGGCACATCATCGTCGGGCTCGATGCCAAGGACGGCAAGGTGGCGACGGACGGCTGGAGCAAGCTGACCGGCCACGAAGTCGCAGACCTCGCCAAGAAATACGAGGACTACGGCGTCGAAGCGATCATCTACACCGACATCGGCCGCGACGGCATGCTGCAGGGGATCAATATCGATGCCACCGTCAAGCTGGCGCAGTCGGTCACCATTCCCGTGATCGCCAGCGGCGGTCTGTCCAACCTGAAGGACATCGACCACCTGTGCGCGGTCGAAGAGCATGGCGTGGAGGGCGTGATCTGCGGCCGCGCCATCTATTCGGGCGACCTGAACTTCAAGGAAGCGCAAGCCCTCGCGGACAAACTCGGCGCGGCATAAGCCGCGCGCAACGGGTGCTGTGGCGCCCGACTCATCATGCTAGCCAAACGAATCATCCCCTGCCTGGACGTGACCAACGGCCGGGTGGTCAAGGGCGTCAACTTCGTCGAGTTGCGCGACGCGGGCGACCCCGTTGAAATCGCGCGCCGCTACGACGAGCAGGGCGCCGACGAAATCACCTTCCTCGACATCACGGCCACGTCCGACGGGCGCGACCTGATGCTGGGCATCATCGAGGCCGTGGCCTCGCAGGTCTTCATTCCGCTGACGGTCGGCGGCGGCGTGCGTGCGCTCGAAGATGTGCGTCGCCTGCTCAATGCCGGTGCGGACAAGATCAGCATGAATTCCTCGGCGGTGGCGAATCCGCAGCTCGTGTCGGACGCCAGCGCCCGCCACGGTGCGCAGTGCATCGTCGTGGCGATTGACGCCAAGAAGGTGTCTGCCGAAGGCGAAACGCCGCGTTGGGAGGTGTTCACGCATGGCGGCCGCAGGAGCACGGGGCTGGATGCCGTGGCATGGGCGCGCGAAATGGCGCAGCGCGGCGCGGGGGAAATCCTGCTGACCAGCATGGACCGCGACGGCACGAAGGCCGGCTTCGACCTCGAACTCACGCGTGCCGTGTCCGATGCCGTGCCGGTGCCGGTCATCGCCTCCGGCGGCGTCGGCAACCTGCAGCACCTCGCCGACGGCATCCAGCAAGGCCACGCCGACGCGGTGCTGGCGGCCAGCATCTTCCATTATGGTGAATACACCGTTGGCCAGGCCAAGCAGTTCATGGCGGAAAAGGGCATTCCTGTACGGATCGGATCATGACCAAGAAGTGGCTCAACAAGGTCCGCTGGGACGATAACGGCCTGGTACCGGTGATCGTGCAGGAGCAGGGCAGCAACGATGTGCTGATGTTCGCCTTCATGAACCGCGAGGCGCTGCAGAAGACTGTCGAAACGGGCGAGGCGGTGTTCTGGTCGCGCTCGCGCAAGCGCCTGTGGCACAAGGGCGAGGAATCCGGCCACATCCAGAAGGTGCACGAAATCCGCCTCGACTGCGATGAAGACGTGGTCCTGTTGCGTGTCACCCAGATTGGCGGCATCGCCTGCCATACCGGGCGCCACGCGTGCTTCTTCCAGAAGTTCGAGGGCAGCGCGGAAGACGGCGACTGGCACACGGTCGAACCCGTGCTGAAGCATCCTGACGACATCTACGCCGGCAAGACCGGCCACCACCATGAGTGACACGCTGCGCCGACTGGGCGAGGTGCTCGAATCGCGCAAGCTCGCCAATGGGGGCAACCCCGAGAAAAGCTACATCGCCCGCCTGTTCAACAAGGGCGACGACGCCATCCTCAAGAAGATCGGCGAAGAGGCCACCGAGACCGTCATGGCCGCCAAGGACGCCCGCGCTGCCGGCATGACCGATGACGCGCGCGCCAAGGTCGTCTACGAAGTGGCCGACCTCTGGTTCCACACCATGGTGCTGCTGTCGCACTTTGACCTGACGCCGGAGGACGTCGTCAATGAACTCGCGCGCCGGGAAGGGCTCTCGGGCCTGGAGGAAAAGGCATTGCGCAAGTCGCAGGCGCGGGACGCGGTGGGCGAATAAGGTAGCGGGTGACTGACTACGGTGGCGAATCGTCGCAGGGAGGCAGCGTGGACAAGTACGGAGCGGCAATGGTGGTGACGGACGACGCGGAGCGTCTGGCCGGACTGCAGCGCCTGACGCATATCCTGTATGCCCTCTACGCCATATTCTGGCTGACCGGCGGCGTCACCGCGCTGATCGCCATCATCATCGACTACGTCAAGCGCGATGATGTGCGCGGTACGCTGTACGAATCGCACTTCCGGTGGCAGATCCGTTCGTTCTGGTGGTGCGTATTGTGGGGTTTGGTTGGCGTGGTGCTCATTCCCCTCGCGTTCATCGGCTTTGCGGTGCTTTGGGTTCTGGGCATCTGGATGCTGTATCGTATTGTGAAGGGCTGGCTGTATCTGAACGACAGCAAGCCGATGTACGCCAACCAGTAACATCAACCAATGGCGCTGCCACCGCTGCGGCGCCACTTGCGGTATTTCACGTGGGAGTAGGACATGGGTTCCTTTAGCATTTGGCACTGGCTGATCGTGCTGGTGATCATCATGATGGTGTTCGGCACGAAGAAGCTGCGCAACATCGGTTCGGACCTGGGCAGCGCCGTGAAGGGCTTCAAGGACGGCATGCGCGAAGGCGCCGCGGACGACAAGCCCGCCGCCCCGCAGCAGACCGCCGGCCAGCCGCCGCGCGAGTTGCATGACTCGACGACGATCGACGTCGAGGCGCGCGACAAGTCCAAGCAAGGCTGAGCACGGCTGCGCTGACCGATGATCGATCTCGGCATCTCCAAGCTGGCGTTGATTGGCGCGGTGGCGCTCGTCGTCATCGGCCCGGAGCGTTTGCCCAAGGTGGCGCGGACCGCTGGCGCCCTGCTTGGCCGCGCACAGCGCTACATCGCCGACGTGAAGGCCGAAGTCAGCCGCGAAATCGAACTCGAGGAACTGCGCAAGATGCGCACCGAGTTCGAACAGGCCGCACGCAATGTCGAGCAGACCATCCACCAAGAGGTCAGCAAACACACGAGCGAGATCAACGAGCGCCTGAATGAGGCGCTCGGCGATCCGGCATTGCAGCAGACGGCCACCTCGGCGCCCGATTGGCGGCCCGCACCGGCCAAGTCGCGCAACGGCCGCAACAGCTGGCGCAACAAGCAGCTCTCGATGCCCAAGTGGTACCGCCAGAAGCAGGGCGTGCGCATGTGGGCGCAATCGGGGGCGGCCCGCGTCAAGCGTCATCGCCCGCCCATCGTCGCCGCGCAATCGCGTGCGCGCTCTTTCTTCGAATGATCCTCCGGGCGCCGGCATGTGCGCCCTGACCGCATCCCCTTCCCACCCGACATGAGTGCCGCTCCGCTCGATCCGCAAGAGTCGCCCGAGGACGGCGCGCAGGAAACCTTCATCTCGCACCTGGTCGAACTGCGCGAGCGCATCGTCAAGGCCGGTGCCGGTGTCCTGCTGATCTTTCTCGGGCTCGTCTACTGGGCGCCGGACATCTTCAACCTGTTTTCCCGGCCGCTCATCCAGGCGCTCCCCAAGAATGGCCACATGATCGTGACCGACGTCACCGGCTCGTTCTTCGTGCCGATGAAGGTGACGCTGCTGGCTGCCTTCCTCATCGCACTGCCATGGGTGCTGTACCAGGTCTGGCGCTTCGTGGCGCCGGGGCTGTATGCGCACGAGAAGCGCATGATCATGCCGCTGGTGGTGAGCAGCTACGTGCTGTTCCTGTGCGGTGTGGCGTTTGCGTATTTCCTCGTCTTCCCGACGGTGTTCAAGGTGATGGCGCACTACAACGCGCCGCTCGGGGCCGAGATGTCGACCGACATCGACAAGTACCTGAGCTTTGCGATGACCACGTTCCTCGCCTTCGGTATCACCTTCGAGGTGCCGGTGGTGGTGATGGTGCTCGTGCGCTTCGGCATCGTCAGCCTGGAGAAGCTGCGCCAGGCGCGGCCGTATGTGGTGGTGGGAGCGTTCATCATTGCGGCGGTTGTCACGCCGCCGGATGTGATGTCGCAGTTGCTGCTGGCGGTGCCGCTGTGGCTGCTCTATGAGCTGGGGCTGATCCTGGCGGCGGTCTTCTTGCGGAAAACCGTGGCGCCGGAGGCCGAGCCGGAGCACCTCCCGGTAGTCAAGGACTGATGGCCGCATTCAACAACCGCTCCAAAGAAAAAGGCAGCCGAGGCTGCCTTTCTCATTTCTGCCGCGGGGCTTACGCCGCGTACAACCAGAACTGCTCGCGCGGGAAGGTCAGGGCGTACTGGCCGTCGGCGGGTGCGCTGTTGGCGTAGGCGCGCAGACCGG
>NZ_LWRX01000080.1:0-1320 GCF_001683835.1 Ralstonia sp. RL
GCTTCTCCGGATTGCGCATCACATAAATCGCCTGGATGTGCCCGGCGCCGTCCGCCTCCAGCGCGATGGTCTGGACCAGTTCGCCCTGCGCCGTGGAAATCACGCAACCGGCCAGCCCGTTGATGCGCGCCGGGCGCATGCGATGTTTGGCGGGGTCGAACTGGCGCGCAAACCCGATCAGCACCTTGGCGATCAGCGCGCGTCCGCACAGCGGCTTCGGCACCGCCGTCACCCGCCCGCCGCCGTCCGAGACAAAGCGCGCATCCTCCGCCAGCACGCGCGCCAGCGCCGCCACGTCGCCGTCGCGGATGGCGCTGACGAAGGCCCACGCAAGCCGGTTCTCCTCGTCCGGCGTCACCTTCGCCGCAGGCCGGTTCGCATGCACATTGGCGCGGGCGCGCGCGGCAAGCTGCCGGCAGGCCGCCTCGCTGCGTCCGAGCACGCCGGCGACTTCGGCAAAGCTCATGTCGAACACGTCGTGCAGCAGGAAGGCGGCGCGCTCCAGCGGCGACAGGCGTTCCAGCGTGAGCATGAAGGCGAACGACAAGTCGTGCGCCAGCTCGTGCATCGCTTCCGGCCCCGGCTGGTACTGGCTGTCGTCGTCCACCACCGGCTCCGGCAGCCAGGCGCCGACATAGACTTCGCGCTGCGCCTGCGCCGACTTCAGCCGGTCCAGGCACAGGCGCGTGACGGTGGCGGACAGGAAGGCGCGCACGTTTTCCACCCGCGCGCGGTCGGCCGCGTGCCAGCGCAGCCAGGCGTCCTGCACCACGTCCTCCGCCTCGGCGCGCGAGCCAAGCATGCGGTAGGCGATCGCCCGCAAGTGGCGCCGCTGCGCCTCGAAGTCGTTTGCGCCGCTGTCGGTTGCCGTCATGCCTGTCCTCCTTTCATGCCAGTGCGGGCCGCGTCTCGACGTTCCCGATCCGGATACGGCTGCAGCGCTTGCCGTGTCCCATCGCGTATTTCACGGTGGGGAACATGCGGGCGGCGGCGATCGCCAGCGCCAGCGTCACCACTGCGCGTTCGCCCCAGCGCGCGGCGATCTGCTCGCGCAGCGCATCGGCCTGCGGATCGTGCGCCAGCACGGCGCGCGCAAAGCGCTGCGCCAGGGCGGCATGGCTGCCCATCGCGCGCTCGTCGCCGTCCAGGATGCCGCGCAATACGGAAACGCTAACTCCGTCCGCCTCGGCCATCCTGACCACCAGCTGCGTGCAGGGACCGCAGTCCTCGGCGATCGTTGCGGTCAGCTTGGCCGCATACCAAGCCTCGGGCGGCACCGCTTCGCGATGGGCCGCCATCTTCGCCACTGCCGAAAAACGC
>NZ_LWRX01000151.1:0-4473 GCF_001683835.1 Ralstonia sp. RL
CGCCTTGTCGTTGGGTACCGAGATTTCGAAGCCATCCTCGCCGGTATAGCCGGAACGGCTGACGAAGCATTCGGCACCAGCTAAGTTGACCTTGGTGGTCTGCATGAAGACCATCTTCACCGCTTCCGGCGCAAGGCGCGCCATCACGCTCGCCGCCGCAGGCCCCTGCAAGGCCAGCAGTGCGCGGTCGGACAATTCCTCGATCGCGCAGCGGTCGCCGATGTGCTTGCGCATGTGCGCCACGTCCTGCTGCTTGCATGCGGCGTTGACCACCACGAACAGATGATCGCCGCCGTTCGACACCATCAGGTCGTCCAGCACGCCGCCCTGTTCGCTGGTGAACATCGCATAACGCTGCGTGTTCAGCGGAAGGTCGATGATATCGACCGGCACCAGCGTTTCCAGCGCCGCCGCCGCATCCGGTCCGGACAGGCGCACCTGGCCCATGTGCGACACGTCGAACAGCCCGGCCTGGGCACGGGTGTGATTGTGCTCCTTGAGCACGCCGGTCGGATACTGCACCGGCATCTCGTAGCCGGCGAACGGCACCATGCGCGCGCCGAGTTCGACGTGCAGGTTGTACAGCGGGGTGCGGGCCAGAGCTGGCGTAGCGTTTTCCATAAAATTGTTTTCCCTTTGTTATTCGATGCCGCAAAGGCGCGGCATCAGCATTCGATCACGTTGACCGCAAGCCCTCCGCGCGCGGTCTCCTTGTACTTCGTTTTCATGTCCGCGCCGGTCTCGCGCATGGTCTTGATCACCTTGTCGAGCGAAACGAAATGCTGGCCGCTGCCGCGCAGGGCCATGCGCGCCGCATTGATCGCCTTGATCGATCCCATCGCATTGCGCTCGATGCACGGCACCTGCACCAGCCCGCCGATCGGATCGCAGGTCAGGCCGAGGTTGTGTTCCATGCCGATTTCCGCGGCGTTTTCCACCTGCTCGGGCGTGCCGCCCATTACTTCCGCCAGCGCGCCGGCCGCCATCGAACAGGCGACGCCGACCTCCCCCTGGCAGCCGACCTCGGCGCCGGAAATCGATGCGTTTTCCTTGTACAGGATGCCGATCGCCGCCGCCGTCAGCAGGAAACGCATCACGCCCTCGTCGTTCGCGCCGGCGACGAAGCGGTGGTAGTAATGCAGCACCGCCGGGATGATGCCGGCGGCGCCGTTGGTCGGCGCGGTCACCACGCGACCGCCTGCGGCGTTCTCCTCGTTGACCGCCAGCGCATACAGGTTCACCCAGTCCATCGTGGTCAGCGGATCGCGCAGGCTGGCCTCCGGCTGGCTGGACAGCTTGCGGTACAGTTCGGCGGCGCGGCGCTTCACCTGCAGGCCGCCGGGCAGCGTTCCTTCCCGTTCGCAGCCGCGCTTCACGCACTCCTGCATCACCTGCCAGATCCTCAGCAGGCCGGTACGGGTTTCCTGCTCGCTGCGCCAGGCCTTCTCGTTGTCGAGCATGAGCTGGCTGATCGTCAGCCCGTGCCGCCGGCACAGCGCCAGCAATTCAGCCGCGCTCCTGAACGGATAAGGCGGCATCGTCGTGTCCGGCACGATCCGGTCGATCCCGGCCGCGTCTTCATTGACCACGAAACCGCCGCCCACCGAGTAATACACCTTGCTGCGAATTTCCGCCCCAGCAGCATCGAAGGCGGTGAAACGCATGCCGTTCGGATGGTAGGGCAAGGAATGCCGCCTGTAGAGCAGCAGGTGCTCGCTCTCGACAAACGGGATCGGCTTTTTCCCGAGCAGGTTGATGCGCTTTTCTTGCCGGATCTTCGCCAGCGCGTCGCCTACGGCATCGACCTCGACCAGGTCGGGCGCCTCGCCCTGCAGGCCAAGCATGACCGCCTTGTCGCTGCCGTGCCCTTTTCCGGTTGCGCCCAGCGAGCCGTACAGTTCCGCCTTGACCGCTTCCGTTTGCGCCAGCAGCCCCGCATCCTGCAGCCCGCTTACAAACTGCAATGCCGCCCGCATCGGTCCCACGGTATGCGAACTGGAGGGACCGATACCAATCTTGAACAACTCAAAAACGCTGATGGCCATACTTCCTGCCTGCCGCCTCGTCATCCCCTTGGATTGCTCCTCTCCCGCCATGGGGAGAGGGAGATATGCCCCGCTGCCGCGCTCTTTTGCATCCGGCGCGTTCCGGAGCCGGCCTTATTCGTAGTCGGACATCGGCGGGCACGAGCAGACCAGGTTGCGGTCGCCGTACACGTTGTCGACGCGGCCGACCGGCGGCCAGTATTTGCCTTCGCGCAGGGAGGCGACCGGGAACACGGCCTGCTCGCGCGAGTACGGACGGTTCCATTCGCCGGCGATATCCATCGCCGTGTGCGGCGCGTTGCGCAGCGGGCTTTCCTCCGCCTTGTAGACGCCCTGCTCGACGGCGCGGATCTCTTCGCGGATCGCGATCATCGCCTCGCAGAAGCGGTCGAGCTCCTCCTTCGATTCGCTCTCGGTCGGCTCGATCATCAGGGTGCCCGGCACCGGGAACGACATCGTCGGCGCATGGAAGCCGAAGTCCATCAGGCGCTTGGCGACGTCGTCGACGGTGATGCCGGTGTCCTTCAGCGGACGCAGATCCACGATGCATTCGTGCGCCACCAGGCCATTGGCGCCGGTGTACAGGATCGGGAAATGCGGCTCCAGGCGCTTGGCGATGTAGTTCGCGTTGAGGATCGCCATCTCGCTGGCCGCCTTCAGGCCCTGGCCGCCCATCAGCTTGATGTAGGTCCAGCTGATCGGCAGGATGCTGGCGCTGCCCCACGGCGCCGCGCACACCGGCCCCGCATGGTTCTCCAGCATGCGATGCCCCGGCAGGAACGGCGCCAGGTGCGACTTCACGCCGATCGGGCCGACGCCCGGTCCGCCGCCGCCGTGCGGGATGCAGAAGGTCTTGTGCAGGTTCAGGTGCGACACGTCGCCGCCGAACTTGCCCGGAGCGCACAGCCCCACCATCGCATTCATGTTGGCGCCGTCGATGTAAACCTGGCCGCCGTAGGAGTGCACGATCTCGCACACCTCGCGCACCGCTTCCTCGAACACGCCGTGCGTGGACGGATAGGTGATCATGATCGCGGCGAGATCGTTCGCATGCTTCTCGGCCTTCGCCTTCAGGTCCGCGATATCCACGTTGCCGCGCTCGTCGCAAGCCACCACCACCACCTGCATGCCGGCCATGTGCGCGGTCGCCGGGTTGGTGCCGTGCGCGGAGCTCGGGATCAGGCAGACGTTGCGGTGGCCTTCGCCGCGGCTCTGGTGATAGGCGCGGATCGCCAGCAGGCCGGCGTACTCGCCCTGCGAACCGGCGTTCGGCTGCAGCGACACGGCGTCATAGCCGGTGCAGGCGACCAGCATCTGCTCCAGCTCGGCGATCATCTGCTGGTAGCCCTGCGCCTGCTCGACCGGCGCAAATGGATGGATGTTGCCGAACTCCTTCCAGGTCACAGGGATCATCTCGGTCGTCGCGTTCAGCTTCATCGTGCAGGAGCCGAGCGGGATCATGGTGCGGTCCAGCGCCAGGTCCTTGTCCGACAGCTTGCGCAGGTAGCGCAGCAATTCGGTCTCCGAATGATGGGTGTTGAACACCGGATGCGTGAGGTAGGCGCTGGTGCGCGCCAGCGAGGCCGGGATGCGGTCGGTAACGTCGGCCTCGATCTCCGCAAATGAAGGGACGGTTTTTCCGGCGGCGAAAATGCCCCACAGTGCTTCGACATCGGCAGCCGTGGTGGTTTCATCGAGCGAGATGCCGACGCTTTCGCCATCGGCCATGCGCAGGTTGATTGCCTGCTTGCGCGCGGCATCGTGAATCTGCTGGGTACGGGCACCGGTGCGCACCACGATGGTGTCGAAGAATGCGGCCGTGCCGACTTCGCAATCCAGCTTGCGCAGGCCGGCGGCCAGCGTCGCGGTCAGCCGATGCACGCGCTGGGCGATGGTCTTCAGTCCCTGCGGGCCGTGATAGACGGCGAACATGCTCGCGATATTGGCGAGCAGCACCTGCGCGGTACACACGTTGGAAGTCGCCTTCTCGCGGCGGATGTGCTGCTCGCGGGTCTGCAGCGCCAGGCGGTACGCCTTGTTGCCATGGTTGTCGATCGACACGCCGACCACGCGCCCCGGCATCAGGCGCTTGTTGGCATCGCGCGTGGCGAAATACGCGGCATGCGGGCCGCCGTAACCGAGCGGCACGCCGAAACGCTGCGCGGAACCGATTGCCACGTCCGCGCCGAATTCTCCTGGCGGCGTCAGCACCGTCAGCGCCAGCAGGTCGGCCGCGACCACCACCAGCGCTTCCTTCGCATGCGCCTTGGCCACGATATCCTTGTAGTCATGGATTTCGCCGTCGAGCGTCGGATACTGCAGCAGTACGCCGAAGCAGTCGAGCGAATCGAGGTCCTGGCGATGATCGCCGACCACCACCTGCACGCCGATCGGTTCGGCGCGGGTGCGCACCACGTCAATCGTTTGC
>NZ_LWRX01000228.1:0-1956 GCF_001683835.1 Ralstonia sp. RL
CGACGAGCAGTTGTCGGCCACCACGCTCTTGAGGTCGAACTTGAAGTCGCGGTAACGCGAGTCGATCACCTCGATGGCCGGCATCACGAAGTCGGTCGCGGCCAGCACGCTGCCGATGTGGCAGCCCGGGCCCTTTAACGGCGCCTTGGTGACGAAGGCGATTTCCGGCTCCACCTTCGGATGGATCAGCTCGGACACCTTCGCCTCGCCGCCTTCCGGCAGCGCGAAGTAATCGGCCAGGAAGCCGAACACCGGCGTATCCACGCCCATCTGCGTCATCTTCGCGTGCGAGGTCAGGCCCGCCTTCAGGCCGACGATGCGCGCGCCGCGCGCCACCTTGCGGCGCTTGATCTCGTCCTGGATCGCGTAGGCATCGTCCCAGTCCATGTCCGGATATTCATCGGTGATCTTGACGGTGTCGCGCGCTTGCAGCTCGCAGTTTTCCAGGTGCTGCGCGAGTTTCGCGATCGTGCTCTTGTCCAGTTTCATGGCATTCCCCTTCAGATCAGGCCGCGTTCGCGCGCCATCGTCAATGCGGTGTCTTCGATCATGTCTTCCTGGCCGCCGACCATGCCGCGCCGGCCCAGCTCCAGCAGCAGCTCGCGCGCCGGGATCTTGTACTTGGCTTCCGCGCGTTTCGCGAACAGCAGGAACGAGCCGTACACGCCGGCGTAGCCGAGCGTGAGCGCGTCGCGGTCGATGCGGATCGGGAAATCCATCATCGGCACCACCAGGTCTTCCGCCACGTCCTGGATCTGGAACACGTCGACGCCGGTCTCGATGCCCATGCGCGCGCACACGGCAACGAGCACTTCCATCGGCGTGTTGCCGGCGCCGGCGCCCAGACCCGCGGCGGCGGCGTCGATGCGGTTGGCGCCGTATTCGATCGCGGTGATCGAGTTGGCCACGCCCATCGCCAAGTTGTGATGACCGTGAAAGCCCAGCTCGGTTTCCGGTTTCAGCTTGTCGCGCAGCAGACCGATGCGCGCCTTCACGTCTTCGGTCAGCATGTAGCCGGCGGAGTCGGTGCAGTAGATGCAGTTGGCGCCATAGCTTTCCATCAGCTTGGCCTGCTCCAGGATTTTTTCCGGCGACGCGCGGTGGCTCATCATCAGGAATCCGACGGTATCCATGCCGAGCTTGCGCGCCAGGCCGATGTGCTGCTCGGAGACGTCGGCCTCGGTGCAGTGGGTCGCTACGCGGATGGTGCTCACGCCCAGTTCGCGCGCCATCTTCAGGTGGTCGACGGTGCCGATGCCGGGCAACAACAGCGCGGACACCTTGGCCTGCTGCATCAGCGGGATCACCGTGGACAGGTATTCCTCGTCGGTGTGCGCCGGGAAGCCGTAGTTGACGGAGGAGCCGCCCAGGCCGTCGCCGTGCGTGACTTCGATCAGCGGCACGCCGGCGGCATCGAGCCCCTGCGCGATGCTTTTCATCTGTTCCAGCGTCATCTGGTGGCGCTTCGGGTGCATGCCGTCGCGCAGCGTCATGTCGTGCAGCGTGACTTTCTTGCCTTTGAGTGTCATATCCATTCCTTATGCGGCGATCGGTTGCAAAGTCAGCTTGCCGGCGATGATTTCCTCGGCAAACATTTCGGCGGTGCGGGCGGCGGCGGCGGTCATGATGTCGAGGTTGCCCGCATACTTCGGCAGGTAGTCGCCCAGCCCCTCGACTTCCATGAACACCGACACGCGGTTGCCGTCGAATACCGGGCCGTTGACGAGCTTGTAGCCGGGCACGTATTTCTGCACTTCCTTGATCATCGCGTGGACCGATGCGGTGATCACGTCGCGCTCCGGCTCGCTCTCGGTCAGGCAGTGGACGGTGTCGCGCATGATCAGCGGCGGCTCGGCCGGATTGATCACGATGATCGCCTTGCCCTTCTTCGCGCCGCCGACCTTTTCCACCGCGCCAGCGGTGGTGCGGGTGAACTCGTCGATGTTCTTGCGCGTG
>NZ_LWRX01000215.1:0-1012 GCF_001683835.1 Ralstonia sp. RL
CTGTGGCTGCGCCCGGGGCTGGATGTCGTGCGCGCCCATCAGGGCCTGCACAGGTTCATGAACTGGCACAAGCCCATCCTGACCGATTCCGGCGGTTTCCAGGTCTTCTCGCTCGGCGCCCTGCGCAAGATCACCGAGGAAGGCGTCAAGTTCAGCTCGCCGCACGATGGCGCCAAGCTCTTCCTGTCGCCGGAAATCTCGATGCAGATCCAGCACGTGCTGAATTCCGACATCGTGATGATTTTCGACGAATGCACACCCTACCCGGCCAGCCGTGACGAGGCCGCCCAGTCAATGCGTCTCTCCCTGCGCTGGGCCCGACGCAGCCGCGACGAGCACGATCGGCTGGAAAACAGCAACGCCCTGTTCGGCATCGTCCAGGGCGGCATGTACGAAGACCTGCGCGACGAGTCGCTGGCCGGGCTGGACGCCATCGGCTTCGACGGCATGGCGATCGGCGGCCTGTCGGTCGGCGAGCCGAAGGAAGACATGGCGCGCATCCTGGAGCACGTCGCGCCGAAAATGCCGATCCACAAGCCGCGCTACCTGATGGGCGTCGGCACGCCGGAAGACCTGGTCTTCGCCGTCCAGCGCGGCATCGACATGTTCGACTGCGTGATGCCGACGCGGAATGCCCGCAACGGCCACCTGTTTACCCGCTTCGGCGACATCAAGATCAAGAATGCCCGCTACAAGACCGATACCGGGCCGCTCGACCCGTCCTGCACCTGCACCACCTGCACCCAGTTCAGCCGCGCCTACCTGCACCACCTCTTCCGCTGTGGCGAAATCCTCGGCGGCATGTTGAACACCATCCACAACCTGCATTTCTATCAGGTCATCATGGCCGAGATGCGCGCCGCCATCGAGGCCGGCACCTTGGCCGAATGGTCGGCTGCCTTTGCCCGCGACCGTTCATCGGCCCGGTGATAGAATCCCCCGTTTCGTTTTCAAGCCATCCGGAGTAACAACAATGATCAGTCTTGCCCACGCCCAAACCGCCGGTGCCGCT